>NZ_OY760059.1:1500000-1597486 GCF_963662885.1 uncultured Pseudodesulfovibrio sp. | reverse complement strand
GTTTCATCGCCGAAGGCCTTGAGGGCCTGTTGGATGAGGGTGCGTTCCATAGTTTCGAGGTTATAGTCGGCGTATTCGGACTCGTGCATGCCGGACCGGACCTTAAGAGGCAGGGTTTCGCGGGTGATGACGGCCGGGGAATCGACCACGTTGGCAACGTATTCGATGGAGTTCTGCAGTTCGCGGACGTTGCCGGGCCAGTGGTATTCGCTGACCGCGGTCCAGAAGGACTCCTTGATGGTCAGGATCTCCTTGTCCAGTCGTTCCATACTTTGCTCGAGAAAGACCTTGCACAGCAGATGGATGTCGCGAGGCCGTTCGCGCAGGGGCGGAATGTGGATGGGGATGACGTTGAGGCGGTAGAAGAGGTCTTCACGGAAGGTCCCGTTGTGAACCATCTCCTCAAGGTTGCGGTTGGTGGCCGAGACCACGCGCACGTCGATGGCCGTAGGCTGGGTGGAGCCGAGCCGGGTGACCTCGCGCTGCTCCAGGGCACGCAGCAGCTTGGCCTGGAGGTGCAGGGGCATGTCGCCGATCTCGTCCAAAAAGAGTGTGCCGCCATTGGCCTGCTCGAACCGGCCCATCTTGCCCTTGGGGTTGGCCCCGGTAAACGCCCCGCCCACATAGCCGAACAGCTCGCTTTCGAGCAGCGTCTCGGGGATGGCACCGCAGTTGATGGCGACAAAAGGCCCTTCCTTGCGCCCGCCCTCCTCGTTCAGGGCGCGGGCCACCAGCTCCTTGCCGGTACCGGACTCGCCGGTAACCAGGACCGAGGAGTTGGAATCAGCGAACCGGGCGACCTGTTCCTTGAGGGTGACGATGACGTCCGAAGTGCCGAGGATGGCGTCCAGCCCGATGCGCTCATGACTCGACGCCAGGCGCAGGGCGTCGTCGTGCATGAGCTGCGCGTCCCGGAACATGAACATGCTGGAGCTTTCCCCGTGTTGCAGGCGGTATTCGTTCCCGGCCACGTCGTGGGACCGGCCCAGAAGGCTGACCGTGTATTCGGTATATTGGAGCAGCCGGTTCTCGCCACGGTGGAGGTTGACGGTGATGGCGTCCTGACCTTCCAGGGGAAAATCGAGGATCTGCTGAGCGGCCTTGTTGGAGCGGACAATGCGCCCATCCTGCGCAAGCAGGAGCACGCCTTCGTCCACCTTGTCCACAACGGTCTCGAGCAACTGGCCCAAGGCCAAACTGCGCGCGTATTCCATGGACTCGACCACTTTTGAGGCCAGAATATCGGACATTTGAGCCAAAAAGTCGAAAAAGACATCGAAGTTGTCCTGAATGTGGGCTTTTTGCTCCTCGGTAAAGCAGACGAACCCGATAACCCCGACCACGGTGTCCTTGTACAGGATGGGCGTGCTCATCTCGAAGGTTTCGTCGCAGGACTGCCAGTTGGGGCAGTCCGCGCAGAACTCGGAGAACCCGGGCTCGCGGATGACCAATGGCCGCCCGGTCTTGAGCACCTGGCGGTAGACCCCGCTGGCCGAGGACATCTGCTTGCCCACCAGCCCGGCGAACCGGCCGGTCCCGGCCACTCGGTAGAGGTTGCCGTCCACGATCTCCACATCCACCCGCAGCACACGAGAGATGACAGCCGCATACTTGGCCGCAACTCCGCTGATTTCCCACAGGTCCTTGGGCATGTTCTGCATATCCACTTCCATTCCAGACTCCGTTGGGTGTTTTCCCCGTATCAGAACGATACCGCCATTGCGCTACGCCCATTGACAAAGGACCGCAACAACCCGGCATCGTGCCGTTTTAGCCCGGCGATGCCGCAAAACGGACGCCGGTATCAAAATGAAAACACTTATGACATAAACGTAATCGACCCAAGGTTCAAGAAATATCGCGCCATGCATCCTCTTTGGAATGGAATAATAATTTACAAACAATACACTGATATTATTGTGAATACTTAAAAAGTACCAAAACGACAAAAAACACGCTGCCGAGTTCCGGCACTGGCACGGTATCTGCTCTAGGACGGTATCACTTCAACCACACACACTATGCAAACACATCAAACAACACCCTTCGTCAGCCTGGCCGGTTCCGTGGAACGGTTCTCCTACCGGTTGAACTACGTTCTCGAGCGTATCTGCGCCCTGCTGGTGGCCGCCATGATCGGCGTGGTCTGGTTCGGGATCCTCGAACGGTACGCCCTGGCTTTGGGCGCCACCTGGACCGAAGAACTGGCCCGCTACATTATGATCTGGGCCGCGCTCCTGGCGGTACCCTGCTGCGCATACCGGCGGGAGCACATCGGACTGGACCTGGTCTTCTCCAAGCTCCCGTTGAACTTGCAGATGCCCGCCCGCATGGTCCTCGACCTGCTCGGTCTGGCCTTCTTCCTGTTCCTGACCTGGTACGGCGTGACCATGGCCAAGGGCGGAGCCAACCAGTATGCGACCATTTTCGGCATGACCATGTTCGTGCCGTTCACCGCCGTTCCGGTCACCGCCGGACTCACCTGCGTCCAGATCGCGGCGGTCATGATCCGTGATGCGGCCGGGGTAACCCCCATCTTTACCAGGAAGGAGGCCGCCTGATGCTGACCGTCGCCATCATCTTCTTCGGCCTGCTGCTCATCGGCGTGCCCATCGGTTTCGTCCTCGGCATCGCGGGCGTGGCCGGACTCGTCCAGGTGGGCGGAGACAACTTCCTGGTCATGGCTCCCAAACGATTCTTCGAGGGGCTGAACCTGTTCACCTTCATGGCCATGCCCTTCTTCATCCTGGCGGGTGAAATCATGAACCGCGTGGGCATGACCCAGCGCATCGCCAACCTGGCCGACGCGCTGGTGGGCTACCTGCGCGGCGGCCTGGCCCACTCGAACATGCTCGCTTCGGTGCTGTTCGCAGGCATGACCGGCGCGGCCGTGTCGGACACCGCCGCCTTCGGCAACACCCTGGTCCCGGCCATGGTCAAGCAGGGCTACACCCGCCCGTTCGCCTGCGCGGTCACCGCCGCGGGATCGATCATTGGCCCGACCATCCCGCCGTCCAACCTGATGGTCATCTACGGCTCGCTGGCCGGTGTTTCCATCGCCGGACTGTTCGCTGCGGGCATCCTGCCCGGCCTGCTCATCTGCCTGGTGTGCATGGCCCTGATCGTGGCGCTCGGGCGCAAGCTCGGCCTGCCCAAGAAGGAAGGCAGTCCCTCCCTGCGCGAAATCCTTTCCGCCTTCAAGGGCAGCATTCTCGCCATGATCATGCCCGCCATCATCCTTGGCGGCATCCTGGGCGGCATCGTCACCCCCACCGAGGCGGCGGCCATCGCGGTTTTCTACGCCCTGTTCGTGGGCGTGGTCATCCACCGCAACCTGACCTTCAACGACATCGTGGAGATGCTCATCCGCACGGCCCGGATCACCGGCGTGGTCTTCCTGATCATCGCTTCTGCGTCGATCCTGAGCTGGTGGATGACCTTCATGCAGATCCCGCAGCAGATCGCGGACGTATTCCTGTCCCTGTCCACCACCCCGTGGATGATCAAGGGCATGATCCTGATCATGCTGCTGGTTATCGGCATGTTCATGGACATCAACGCGGCGCTGATCATCCTGACGCCCATGCTCGGCACCCTGACCCAGGCCATCGGCATGAACCCGGTGCACGCGGGCGTAATGATCGTCCTGACCCTGAACATCTCGCTCATGACCCCGCCCGTGGGGGCCTGCATATTCGTGCTCTCCTCGGTCACCGGCGAGCGCATAGAGCGCATCAGCGCCGCACTGTGGCCGTTCATACTCGTGGAGGTCGGCGTGCTCGTCATCACCACCTTCTGGACGGACCTAGCAATGTTTTTCCCCAAACTTCTGCTCGACATGTAGCGGAACAAACCATGAGAGGATCGTATGAGAATCGGTAAAAAACTGACTGTCCTGATCGCTGTCGCGGCTCTGATGCTGTGCTCGGCCCAGGGCGCGCTGGCCGCCAAGGTCATCAAGATGCACCACCTGAACAAGAACGGCGCCTTTGACAACCCGTCCGGCGCGGCCGCCGTGGTCTTCAAGAACCTGGTCGAGTCCGGCACCAACGGCGAAGTCCAGGTCCAGATCTTCCCGAGCGGCCAGCTCGGCAAGGACGCCGAAGTCGTCCAGCAGGTCAAGGACGGCATCATCCAGCTGGGCGTGCACTCCGTCGGCGCCGTGGGCAGCGTCTACCCCATGATCTCCGTGCTCGACGTGCCGTTCGCCTTCCCGAACCACGCCGTTGCCTATGAAGTCTTCGACGGTCCCTTCGGCAAGAAGCTGGCCGGCGACATCACCGCCAAGACCGGCATGAAGTGCCTGGGCTTCTCCGACTCCGGCGGGTTCTTCCAGTTCACCAACTCCAACCACCCGATCAAGACCCTGGAAGACATGAAGGGCCTGAAGATCCGTACCATGGGCCTGGACACCCACAAGATGCTCGTGTCCTCCCTGGGCGGCCAGCCCGTGTCCATCGCCTGGTCCGAGGTCTACACCTCCCTGCAGACCGGCGTTGCCGACGGCCAGATGAACCCGGTGCCCATCGTCGAGTTCGCCAAGCTGTATGAAGTCCAGAAGTACCTGACCATCTCCAACCACCTGTTCGCTCCCCACGTCTGGATGATGAACATGGACTTCTACAACTCCCTGACCCCGGCCGAGCGCCAGGTCGTCGAGAGCGCTGCCAAGACCGCCATCGTGGTCTCCCGCGGCATCGCCAACGCCATCGAGGCGTCCGACCGCGGCCTGCCCTTCCTGTCCTCCAAGATGGAGGTCTACACCCTGCCCGAGTCCGAGAAGGAGCGCTTCCGCGCCGCTTCCCAGCCGGTCGTCATGAAGTACCTCGAAGAGCACTTCGGCGACGAGGGCAAGGAAATGCTGAACGCCTTCCTGGACGCCATCAAAGAGGCCTCCAAGTAATACGGCCCAAGGCTTGAACTCCGGGCGGCGGGGCTTCCCCCGCCGCCCGGCCATCAAAACCGCAAGCAAAGACATGAATAAGACATCCCGGCCCGATCACATCACAGGCATGCGCTGCACCATCTGCGGCAGAACCTACCAGCCCGGCGAGGTGGACTACGTCTGCCCGAACCACGGTAACGAGGGCATCCTGGACATCGAATACGACTACGACGCCATCGGGCGACAAATTTCCCCGCAAAGTCTGGCCCAGGACAGAACGTGCAGCCAGTGGCGCTATCGCCCGCTGCTTCCGGTTCTGCCCGACACCCCGGCCCCGGCCGCAACAGTGGGCTGGACCCCGCTCTACGAGACCCCGCGCCTGGCCAAGGCCCTGGGGTTGAACGCCTTGTACGTCAAGGACGACTCCCGCCAGCCCACCGGCTCCCTCAAGGACCGGGCCAGCGCCCTGGCCGTGATGAAGGCGCGCGAGGCCGGAGCGGACATGATCACCACCGCCTCCACCGGCAACGCTGCCGCCGCCCTGGCGGGCATGTGCGCGGCAAGCGACATGGACTGCACCATCTTCGTGCCTCGCTCGGCCCCAAGGGCCAAGGTGGCGCAGCTGCTGGCCTACGGCGCACGGGTATTCCTGGTGGACGGCAGCTACGACGACGCCTTCGAACTGTGCCTCAAGGCGGCCGACAAATACGGCTGGTACAACCGCAACACCGGCTTCAATCCCTACATGGCCGAGGGCAAGAAGACCGCCGCCTTTGAGATCTGCGAGCAGCTGAACTGGCAGTGCCCGGACGCCGTGTTCGTGGGCGTGGGCGACGGCTGCATCATCTCCGGCCTGCACAAGGGGTTCATGGACCTTTTCCGCATGGGCTGGGTGGACCGCATCCCCCGGCTCATGGGCGTGCAGGCGGAAGGCAGCGATTTCCTGTACCGTTGCTGGAAGGAGGGTGCCGACCCGGTGACCTTCCCGGCCATCCAGGCCCACACCGTGGCCGACTCCATTTCCGCGGGGCTGCCCCGCGACCGCCGCAAGGCCGTGGCCGCGGTCAACGGCACGGGCGGGGCCTTCCTGCGCGTGTCCGACGAAGCCATCCTCGCGGCCATCCCCGAACTGGCCCGCTCGACCGGCGTATTCGCCGAACCTGCCGGGGCCTCCCCTCTGGCCGGGCTGCACGCGGCGCTGGACCAGGACCTTGTGGCCCGCGACGAGACCTGCGTGCTGCTCGTGACCGGCTCCGGGCTCAAGGACGTGGACGCGACCATCAAGGCGTGCGACGCCGCGCCTTCGATCATCGCCCCCACACTCGACGCTCTTGGGGACGCCCTCTCGGACGCCCAGGGCATTACTCAACGCAATCAAGAATCATAACAGATAAAGGACGGACAACCATGCTTGACCTGACCATCAATCCGCAGGGCCTGGAAAGTGCCGTGGCCTGTGCGCGCGAGAAGAATATCATCATCCCGACCCTGGAACAGATGTGCCACCCGGAGAAGATCCCGGCAGCCATCAAGGAGAAGCTCGCCTCCGTGGGGCTGTGGGACCTCAACCCCATCAACCTTTTCCGCATCTCCTGGAAAAACGAGCCCGCCGTGAGCGGCGGCGCCTACGCCGGGGTCAACCACATCGAACTGCCCTCCTCCCTGACCGGAGTCGACGCCCGCATCGTCCTGCTGGTGGGCAAGTGGTTCCCCACCGGAGCCCACAAGGTCGGCGCGGCTTTCGGCTGCCTGGCTCCGCGTCTGGTCACCGGACAGTTCGATCCGCGCAAGCAGAAGGCCGTCTGGCCGTCCACCGGCAACTACTGCCGTGGCGGCGCGTACGACTCCAACCTGCTCGGCTGCGAGTCCATCGCCATCCTGCCCGAGGGCATGAGTCAGGAGCGCTTCGACTGGCTGTCCAAGGTTGCGGGCGAGACCATCAAGACCCCGGGTTCCGAGTCCAACGTTAAGGAAATCTTCGACAAGTGCTGGGAGCTGCGCAAGAGCGGCGACGACATCATGATCTTCAACCAGTTCGACGACATGGGCAACTACCTGTGGCACTACACCGTGACCGGCCGGGCCATGACCGAACTGATCGAATCCCTGTCCGATGACGCCCAGAAGCACTTCCGGGGCGTGGTCCTGTCCACCGGCTCCGGCGGCACCCTGGCCAGCGGCGACTACCTCAAGCAGCAGTTCGCCAACGTCAAGGTGGCCGCCTGCGAGGCGCTGCAGTGCCCCACCCTGCTGAACAACGGCTTCGGCGCGCACCGCATCGAGGGCATCGGCGACAAGCACGTGCCCTGGGTCCACAACGTGCGCAACACGGACATGGTCATCGCCGTGGACGACGAAGTCCCCATGAACCTCATCCGTCTGTTCAATGAACCCGCCGGCATCGAGGCGCTCAAGGAGAACGGCGTACCCGCCGAGATCGCCGAGAACCTCCACCAGCTGGGCATCTCCTCGGTGGCCAACATGATCTCCGCCGTCAAGTTCGCCAAGTACTACGAGCTGGGCAAGGACGACGTGGTCCTGACCGTGGCCACGGACTCCATGGAGATGTACCAGAGCCGCCTGGCCGAGCTGACCGAGGAAAAGGGCGAGTACGACGCCAAAGACGCCGCCTACTCCCGGGGCATGATGGCCGCCACGACCATCGACAACATGCAGGAGCTTGGCTACTACGACCGCAAGCGCATCCACAACCTCAAGTACTACACCTGGATCGAACAGCAGGGCATGGCCTTCGAGGACATCCAGGCCCAGTGGTACGACGAGAACTACTGGACCAGCGTCCAGAAGCTGGCCCCCGAGGTGGACAAGCTCATCAACGAATTCAACGCCAAGACCGGCCTGCTCGAGGGCTAGGAGGGCGACATGCCGAATCAGGAAAAATACTGCAACCTGAGCGTGGCTCTGTGCCAGGAGCTGGTCTCCCTGCCCAGCGTTTCCGGTGAGGAGAGCGATGTTGCCAAGGCTCTGGCCGCGGCCATGGAGGCCAACGGCTTCCACAAGGTCAGCGAAGACCGCTACGGCAACGTGGTCGGCCGCATCAAGGGCAACAAGCCCGGCCCGTGCATCCTGTTCGACGGGCACATGGACGTGGTCCCGGTTCCCGACCCGTCGGCCTGGACACAGGCTCCGTTCGGCGGCGACATCGTGGACGGCAAGGTCTACGGCCGGGGCACCTCGGACATGAAGGGCGCCCTGTCCGCCATGGTCGGAGCCGCCGCATGGTTCGCCAAGGAGACCAAGGGCAAGTTCGCGGGTGAAATCTGCGTGGCGGGCGTGGTCCACGAGGAACTCTTCGAGGGCATCGCCGCACGCGAAATCTCCCAGGCGGTCAAGCCGGACTTCGTCATCATCGGCGAAGCCTCGGAACTGAACCTGAAGATCGGCCAGCGCGGCCGCGCCGAGATCGTGGTCGAAACCATGGGCGTGCCCGCCCACTCGGCCAACCCGGACGCGGGCGTCAACGCCGTGCATCTGATGACCGACCTGATCCGCGAGATCGACAAGATCCAGGAGCCGTCCCAAGAAGTTTTGGGGAAGGGCATCTGCGTGCTCACGGACATCAAGTCCACGCCCTACCCCGGCTCGTCCGTGGTGCCCAGCGGCTGCCGGGCCACCTACGACCGTCGACTGCTGGTGGGCGAAACCCCGGAATCGGTCCTGGCCCCCATCAACGAGGCCATCGCCCGTCTGTCCGAAGCCAACCCGGACTTCAAGGCCAAGGCGTACTTCGCCAAGGGCAAGGAAAAGTGCTACACCGGCGTCCATATCCAGGGCGAACGGTTCTTCCCCGGCTGGCTGTTCGACAAGGACGCGCCCTTCGTGACCGCCGCCCTGGACGGACTCAAGGAGGCGGGGCTGGAACCGGGCCTGTCCCACTACTCGTTCTGCACCAACGGCTCCCACTACGCGGGCGAGGCGGGCATCCGCACCCTGGGCTACGGCCCGTCCCGCGAGAACCTGGCCCACACCATCGACGAGCACATCGAGGTGGACCAGCTGCACAAGGTCACCGTGGGCTACAAGGCCATCATCGAGGCCCTGCTGGCCTGCGAATAACCTTCGAGGAATCGCCATGAGCATCCGTATCGAAAACGCCCGCATCATCGACGGCACCGGCAGCCCGGCCACGCCCGGCACCGTGCGCGTCGAGAACGGCGTCATCACTCACGTGGGCCAGGACGCGCCCGAGGCGGACCAGACCATTGACGCCGAGGGGCGCGTGGTCTGCCCCGGGTTCATCGACACCCACTCCCACTCGGACCTGGTGGTCATGGAGGACCCGTTCATCTGGCCCAAAATCCGCCAGGGCGTGACCACGGAAATCCTGGGCCAGGACGGCATCTCCATGGCCCCCCTGCCGGGCAAGCATATTCCGGCCTGGCGCAAGAACCTGAGCGGCCTGGAAGGCGAGTCCGAGACTCTGGATTGGACCTGGGAGACCACCGACGGCTACCTTGCGCGTCTGGAAGAGTCCGGCGCGGGCACCAACCTGTGCTACCTCGCCCCGCACGGCAACGTGCGCATGGAGGCCATGGGGCTGGACGACCGCAAGGCCGGTCCCGAAGACCTGAAACGGCTTCAGGACGTGCTGCGGCGCGAACTGGAGGCCGGGGCCTTCGGGTTGTCCACCGGGCTGATCTATCCGCCCTGCACCTACGCGGACAAGGCCGAGATGGAAGCGCTGTGCTCGGTGGCCGCCGAGTTCGGCCGCCCGCTGGTCATCCACCAGCGCAGCGAGGCCGACACCATCCTCGAATCCATGGACGAAGTGCTCGACATAGCCCGCACCACGGGGGTGCATGTGCACTTCTCGCACTTCAAGATCTGCGGAAAGTACAACGCCGACAAGTTCGAAAAAGTCCTCGGTCTTCTGGACAAGGCCGCCGACGACGGCCTCAAGGTGACCATCGACCAGTACCCATATGTGGCGGGCTCGACCATGCTCGGCGCGATCCTGCCCCCCTGGGCTCATGCGGGCGGCACGGACAAGCTTCTGGAGCGCCTCGCCGACGAAGAAGCCCGTGCCCGAATGCTCCGCGACATTCGCGACGGCATTCCCGGCTGGGACAACTTCGTGGCCTTTGCGGGCGTGGACGGCATCTTTGTCACCAGCACGCGTACCCGGGCCAACGCCGACGCCATCGGCAAGACCCTGGTCCAGCTTGGCGAAATGCGCGGCAAACCGCCGCTGGAAGCCGCCCTCGACCTTCTGCTGCAAGAAGAAAACGCGGTCGGCATGGTCGATTTCTACGGTCTGGAAGAGCACGTCAAGGCGTTCATGGCCCGCCCGGAAATGAACGTCTGCACCGACGGCCTGCTCGGCGGCACGCCCCACCCGCGCACCTACGGGGCCTTCCCCCGCGTACTCGGCAAATACGTGCGCGAAGAAAAGGTCATGCCGCTCGAAACCGCCATCCGCAAGATGACCGGCAAGCCCGCTGAAACCTTCAAAATTGATAAACGAGGCCTGCTCAAGCCCGGCTACCACGCCGACATCGTCCTGCTCGATCCGGACACTGTGCGCGACAACGGCACCTACACCGAACCGCGCCAACACCCCACCGGCATCGATCTGGTCATGGTCAACGGCACCATCCTCCATGGACCCGACGCCCCGGAGACTCCTTCCCCCTCCGGGCGGGTGCTGCGCCTAGGCAGATAACGCCTCCGACGGCTGGGGGAAGGGGAAGGAAACCCCTTTGAAAAGGGCTTTTCCTTCCCCTTCCCCCAGACCCCCCATCCCCATCCTTTCCGAAACTTTTTGTCGCCGCTTCGCGGGTGTGCGAGCGCGCGAATTCGTCTATTTTTTACCGACGATTCATCTAGCTCGAATAGAGAAAGAAAAGAGGCACGTCCTCTCTCGCCCCTCCGCACGCGCGCATGCGCGTACAAAAGGTTTAGAAAGGGAGAGGGGATGGGGGTTCGGGGGAGCGGCAGCTCTTAGCGAGTCTTCGAGCTTTAGAGATGGCGACAGCAGAGATAGGGGAGAGGGAAAACCTTTGGGAAAAGGTTTTCCCTCTCCCCTTCCCCCGATGCTTCCCTACGCCACGCAGTCCGCCGTAGGGCCGGATTCGGTGCGGGAGAAGGTGCAGAACCGCGAACGGTCCTGGTCGTTGCCGATGAAGGCAACGAGATCGCCGGGTTCAAGGACATAACTGGCGTCCGGGTTGGTTTTCAGCTGGCCGTCGCGGACCACGCCGACAATGGATGCGCCGGTTGCATTGCGGACGTTGCTCTCGCCCAGCGACTTCCCGGCCAGAGGGCTGGTGGGCGGAACCTTGATCCATTGCAGGTCGAACTGCTGTTCCGCGCCACGGAACTGGATGAGCTCCCTGTATTCATTGGAGGAATCGGCCAGCACGGAGTAGAACTCCTGACGGATGCGATCCGTGTGCCGGAGTATCTCCACCGGAGATTTATGCAGACGCAGCAGGGACTGGCGGGACATCTCCAGGCTCGCTTCGAGCTCCGGTAGCACGGCCTCGTCCGCGCCCAGCTCCTTCATGTCGTGCAGATGGTCACGGGTGGTGGACCGGGCGATGATCTCCAGGTCCGGATAGTCATGCCGGACGTGCTGAATGATGGTCCGTATGGTCACCAGATCGGGTACGGTGACGATGAGCTGGGCCGCATGGTCCAGTCCGGCGGCCTCAAGGACGATCTCCTGGCTGGCGTCGCCGTAGACTGCCGCAATGCCCGCCTTCTTTGCCTGCTCGAACCTTCTGTGATCGAGTTCGACCAGCACATGAGGCTGCTCGAACCGCATGAGTATCTGGGCCACCTGCAACCCTACCCGGCCCGCGCCGAGAATGATGACATGACCGCTCATGCCGGTTTTCGGCATGTTGGAAGATTCCAGTTCCTCGTGGGAAAACCACCGCTTGCGCAGAGCATAGAGCCTCGCGGTCTGGCCGGAGATGATCGGGGTCAGGACCATCGAGATGATGGTCACGGTCATGATCATGGAATAGACCTCGCGCGGGATGGACCCGGTGGACAGGCCTAACCGCGCCAGCACAAAGGCGAACTCGCCGATCTGGAACAGGCCGAGTCCGACGGCCAGGGGCACCACGTTTCGGTAGCGGAAGATCTTGGCGACCAGGGCGAAGATGAGCCCCTTGCCCACGCAGAGGATAGCCAGCAGCCAGAAGACCTGGCTCAAGTGCTCCACCAGATACATGGGGTTGAAGAGCATGCCCACCGAGGAAAAGAAGAGCAGACCGAATATGTCCCGCAAAGGGATGATGTCGGACAGAGCCTGGTGGCCGAAATCCGATTCGGACAGGACCATGCCGGCCACGAACGCGCCAAAGGCGAAGGACAGCCCGGCCAGGTAGGTGAGGTACCCTACGCCCAGGCCGATGGCCGCAATGGCCAGCAGAAAGAGCTCGCGTGACCCGAGCTGGGCGATGCGGGCCATGAGCCAGGGCAGCAGCCGCGTCCCGAGCAGGATCATGGAGGCCAGGAACAGGGCTGCCTTGACCAGCGCGAAGCCGAGCTTGGGCAGGCCGACCACCGGGTCGTTGAGTTCGGGCAGAACGATCATCATGGGCACCACGGCCAGATCCTGGACGATGAGCATGCCGATCATGACCTTGGACGACAGGGTGCCGAGCCACCCCTGATTCATCAGGGTCTTGAGAATGACCATGGTGCTGGAAAAGGAGGCCAGAGCGCCCAGCCACAGGGAGGACTTCCAGTCAAAGCCCATATAGTGGCCTATGACGAAGCCGAGCGCCATGGTCAGTAGCATCTGTATGGGCGTGCCGATAAGGGCCACCCACTTCACCGGTTTCAGGTCCTTGAAGGAGAACTCCAACCCCAGGGCGAACAGGAGCAACGCAATGCCGATCTCGGCCAGCAGTTCGATCTCGTGCGCCCCGGACACGGTCAGGCCGCCGGTGTAAGGTCCGAGCAATACCCCGGACAGAATGTAGCCGAGAATGATCGGCTGCCCCACCCGCTGGGCCGCCAGGCCGCAGAAGAAGGCGAATACGATGATGAGAATGATATCTGTGGCAAGGCCCATACGCAGGTCTACCTCATGTTGCGGTGTTGCGCGCCGACCGGGAAAACATGACACCCAGGAGCGCGGAGTTTTACCATAAAGGGTATCCCGGCCGGAATCCAGATGAAAAGGAATACGGACATAAGATGTCCAACCCCTCATTATTATTGTCTTTCAATCCAACCCAATTCGATTGTTGCCGGGCTTAGCAGCCTACAGGTCGACAAGAGTTGGTTACCACACTACACCCCTACACTTTTGTAGTTTATTTATTTCAATTGTGTATGAAAACGCACAATTGTAGACATGCTCATATAATAATATACTGGAATTAATGAATATAAATTATGGCACGGCGTATGCTCAGGAAGGCATAAATACACCAACAAGGCGCACCCAATGCAGATCAACTACCGACCCATAGGCTATTTTCACACACCGCACAAAGACACCACCGGTATGCCCATCCAGCCTTCCGGGGCCAAGGGAATCAAGGGAACCATCAAGGTGCTGCCGGAATTTCGCGAAGGCATCCGGGACATCGAGGGATTTTCGCATCTGATCATCCTCTACCACCTGCATCAGATAGAGGGGCAGGAACTGACCGTGATCCCCTTCCTGGACAACAATCCGCACGGCATCTTCGCCACCCGATCCCCCAAGCGGCCCAATCCGATCGGCCTGTCGGTCATGTCCCTGTGCGGGGTCTCGGATGAAGGTATCATCCTGAACAACGTCGACGTGCTCGACGGCACGCCTGTCATCGACATCAAGCCGTATGTTCCGGACTTCGACGTCTGGCCTGCCGACCGCGTAGGCTGGTTCGAGGGCAAATCCGGCAATGCGACCACCAGGCGCAGCGACGACCGGTTCGCTGCCTGTTCCCTGGAGGAAACCGGTAGTTAGGGCTTTTTCCGCAACGGCATCCCGAAGCGCTCGCGGACCCAAGGCCCGTGCCCGGCCGACCGATGCAAACACCATGTGAGGTGAACCATGGCACTCTTCGTTCTTCTGCACGACGCATTCCAGGGCAGCTGGGTCTGGCGCCAGACAGCCAGCGAACTGCAGGATCTCGGACACGAGGTCCATACCCCGAGCTACGCCGGGCGCACCCTGCCCTTTGACCCGGAAAGCGCAGACAGCCCCGCTCGGGCCGCCCTGGAAAACCTCATACGGTATTTCGAGATCGAAGACATCTCCGGCGCGACCGTGGTCTGCTCCGGCTGGTCCGGCCTGCTCGGTCCGGCCCTGGCCTCGGCCAAGCCCTCGGCCGTGCGCTCCCTGATCTTCTGGGACGCCGTCGTCCCCGAGCCCGGCAAGAGTTTCATGGAAGTCTGCCCCGCCTCCTTGGCCGAGGCCGTAGACGGCAACAGCGAAGCCACTCAGGTCGCGCCCTTCGTGTCCGGCCCACTTCACTGGCTCGACTTCGGAGAAGAGAGCACCTCGCTTCTGGCCCCCTTCCCCAGGCGGGCCTTCACCGAGCCATACCTCGGCTCCATGCCTTCCCAGTGGCCCGACTCCCTGTTCATACACTCACCGGACGAGGACGACGCCAACTCGCCGTTTGCCCGTCAGGCCATTGAGGCGGTCGGAATGCCCTGGGTCGAACTGAACATGTACGAGTATCCGCTCCTGGGCCGGGCGCAGGAGCTGGCTAACCTCCTGGTCAGCCAGGCCGCGCCCGGCCTCCCGCGCAACCGGGAGACCTGCGGCCGCAACATGATGCCGCACGAGATGCGTATGCAATATTGTTCGCATTACAGGAAACGCCACGAGATGGCCGTGGCGTATGAAGGAATTGATGCTTAAAAATTGATGCCTGACGACGGGCTACCTCCTCCCGCCAGTCGGCAGCTAGACGGCCACCGCCACCCGGCCGCCACCCTCGTCACCGTCCGCGCCGGATGCCGCACCCTTATCCGGCGCGGACGGGTCGTAGGGGAACACCCCGCCTACCGCACCTCAGTACAGACGAAAAACGGGCTTCTCACGAACGCCTCAGCGACCGGCCGAGTCGCTCTATCTTTGTAGGCCCTACGGATGCAGGCGTATCCGCTCACGGCATCAGACCGGTAAGGCACCTGTTTTCAGGGTATTACGGAACTATCGAGGGATTTTCAAAACACGTTGAGGCGATCTTTTTCAGGACCGCAAAAGCAAGGCGGGAAGGGGTGGCGACGGAGCCCCCTGCAGGGGATGATGGGGGCCCCGCCTCCGGTTCGGTTCATGGATCAGCGCAGGATAAGCATGGATGAGGAGGCGTGATTAACCAACGCATTGACCCTCTTGGAATGGAAAAGACGCTGCAGGGGAGACTTGTGCCTGAGCCACAGGGCCATGAGGTCGTCTTTGCGCCCGGACTCGATGAATGTCTCCAGTGAGTCCTCGTCCACCACACGAATCAGGGCGTTGACGTCCCGTTTCAGGTAGTAGTCCAGGACCTCGCCCATCTTGGACTCCACCGCTTCGCGCAGCTCGCCCTTCTTGAGCACACCGACCACTTCCAGCCCGGCGGCATAGATGGTCACCCACTGATTGATCAGCTCCAGCGACTCCTGGGAGATGTCCGCGTGGTCCAGACAGCAGATGACGCGAGAGGTGGCCGGTTCCTCGCGGATGACGAAGACAGAGCAGTCCGCCGCATCGGCGACACGACCAGGCACATCAGAACCGCGGCCCCAGCCACCCTCGTGATGGCCGCAGCCGAGAATGATCAGATCGCACCCTTCTGCCTGGGCCTCGGCGGAGATGGCCTTGACCGGATCGCCGCCTCGCAGGTGCAGTTTGAGGGACTTGCGACCTGAAAGGTCCTGCTCCAGAACCTTGTCCTCGCGACGGACGAACGGCGCGTCTTCCCGTGCGTCGTACAGGTCCACGCCCGGTCCCAGAGCGTCGAGGAAATCGGCCCGGTAGCGGTTCAGCAACCGCAGCCTGGGATGGGCGTGGGTCGGATCCAGCTCTTCTTCGGCGATGTAGGAGCGGTTCTTTTCGATGGCCAGCATGACCACGTCCGCCCAGGTGTTGGCCGCCAGACGGGCGGCCTGGCGCACGGCATACCGGCTGTAGGCATTTTCATCCACGGCGACGAGAATCTTCATGTCATCTCTCCCTTGGTACGGTTACCAACAAATGAGGATGGGGCTGGAGGACAGTCCCAGAACCTCGGTCAGGGGCGACTTGCGATTGGACTTTCTGTCCATGTGGGCCACGATCATGCCGTAGTCGCCCAGGTTGCGAGCGGCGGTCTCGGGCGCGCCCAGCAGGGTAAAGGCACGGGCCGGCTTGTAGCCGAGCTTGGCCAGAATCTCTCCGCCTTCGCTCAACAGCTCGTCCGGATGGGGGTCCTGATGCAGATCGTCCATGGCGTAGGCGCACAGATCGAAATCCACATCGCGCCCGCCGAACAGGTGGTGGAAACGAGCCACCAGGGTGTCCACGTCGGTCTTCTCGTCCAGGACCAGGGCCAGCCGGTCGGACTGGATCATATTGCGCACCAACAGCACCGGACACGGCATCTGGCGGTAGAGCTTTGAGCGCAGCCGTTTGCGGAAGGCGCCGGTATTGAAATTGGCCACCTCCCCTTCCACGAAGAAATCGTATCCGCCCAGCCGCAACTCCTCGAGGAGCGTGTCCTCGCGATCGCCCACACGGACGATGGGATTGGGCAGGATGAAGCAGTCCAGCTTCTCGCTGTTCAGGATGCGCTGTACTTCCTCAAGCCCGGCCTGGCGCAGCCCCGATTCCCAGGAGCGGCGGATCCAGCCGGTTTCCGAGGAGTGCGGTTTGTGGTCCGGTTCCTCCACATGTACGGGCTGCACGGCGATGCCGAGCAGTTCCGCTTTCCGGCACAGGTATCGCAGGGCCACATTGGACGCCAACGTCATTTCCACGGGGACAAGAGCTTTCAGCATGTCCATGGGCGCACCTCGCTTTTTGAATGGTTCATGAAATTCCTATTCCTTCCCTTCTTTGCCGAGGCGGATGTGCTCCTCGGCCTTCCTGATGACCTCCTGGATCTCGCCGAGCTTGAACGGCTTGGCCAGAAAGTCGAACACGCCCTTGCGCATGGACTCCTTGGCCGTGTCCATGGTGGCGAATCCGGTGATGACGATTACCTCGGTGCGCGAGGAGAGTTTCTTGACCTCGGCCAGAAACTGCATGCCGTCGATGCCTTCCATTTTCAGGTCAGTGACGACGATGTCGAAGCTCCGCTCCCGGATGCGGGCCATGGCCTGGGCGCTCTCGTAGAAGCTTTCCACCTCATAGCCCTTCTTTTCCAGGGCGGGCTGGAGCCGCTTGCTGACGATGGGTTCGTCGTCGAGAATGAGAATACTGGTCTTCGATGTGGCGGTCATACTGCCAACCTCCAATAGCTAATTGCCCACCGCCTCTTCAGCGATGTGTTCAAATTCCTGACAATGCTCGAAAATTACTGCGTCACTGATCATGGAAACGTCCAGCTGGCGGGTGTAGGCCACCAGCAGGCCGAGGATGCGCATGAGCCGGTTCAGGTCTCGGGCCATCCAGCCCTTGGCCCGGGCCACCACCAGGTCGTCCTTGACGGTCACGGAGAAGTCGAAGCCCTTGAGCACCTCGAACAGGAAGCGCGCCCGGCGGGAACGGCGCACCGCTCCGGTGACCCCGCCCGCGAAACGGAACTGCACGCTGTTGCGCGAGTCGTCCTCGCTCCGGTAGCAGTCTATCAGGGTGAAGTGGTAGCCGAGCTTGAGGCTCAAATGCAGATAACGGTCCGAGACCACGGCCAGATTCTGGCCCATGCGGTTGACCCCTGCCGAGTCGGCCGAGAAGGTCCGGGTCATGCTTGACATGAAGCTGGAAAAATCAACCGGCACGGGATGAGACTGCCAGACGCCCTCCGAGGTCACGCCGTCGATGAAGGCGCGCAGCGTCTGCGAACGGACCTGTTCCGGCCGGATGGTCCGCCTGCGGCTCGGCGTGCCGTCGTCTTCCGCGGCGCACTCCTCGGTCAGGCCGCCGCCGATATCCAGGACCACCAGATCCATGGGCACCGGAAGCTCCAGGCGTCCGCCAGGGCAGGCCTCGCTCGCACCGGCCGTGGTCGGGATCTCGGTCAGGATCTCCACGGCCTTCTCGTGGATGAACCGGGCGATGTCGTGCATGGTCCGGCATCCCTGAGGGGTGAAATTGCTCTCTTCCGGGTCCACCAGATAGAGGGGCTCGATGAGCTTGAGCATGCGCCGCAGGAGGCGGTATTCGTAGGTCTCCTCCATGCGGTCGGTCATGAAGTCGTGCATGCGCAGCTCGCGGACCAGCCCCTGGTAGACGGTCTTCTGTTCGGCATCCAGGGTGACCACGTCGCCCTCCTTGAGGACAAGCGTAGCCCGGCTTGCGTTGAGCAGCGCGGGGACACGGTACTCGCGGGCGATAGTGGCCATATGGCCCAGGGGCGAGCCGATATCCGTGATCACGCCCGAGGCCTTGGGCAAAACCACGGCGTACTGGGGCGAGGACAGGTGGGCCACAAGGATCGCGCCCACGGGGAACTCGTCTAGGTCGCGGCCTTCCCAGGCCACGAAGACCGGCCCCGAACCCACGCCCTGCTGCGCCACGTCACCCTCGCCGCTGAGCAGCACGGGGTATTCCTTGAGCACCTCGCTCAGGGCCGGAGACTGGGAGTCGTCGTCAATCTCGATACGCAGGGGCCTGGACTGGAGCACGATAAGGGAATCGTCCTTGTCAAAGGCGAACTCCATGTCCTGGGGCTTCTTGAAATATTGTTCCAGCCGGATGGCCGTGTCAGCCAGCAGCCGGACCTCCTCGGGCGACAGGCTGGGCACGTCGCGCAAGGGTTCTTCCACATCCTCGGTGAGCACCGAGCCCTCGGGGCCGGGACGCAGCGCCGTGGGCTTGTGGGCAATGGTTTGCTGAAGGAGATCGTGTTCCGGCCCTCTGCCGACGAGGAAGCGGTCCACCTCCACTTCGCCGGAGACCACCGGAGAACCGAGCCCCCATGTGGCGGCGATTTCGATGCCGCTTGCGCCGCGGGTGACCGGCGACAGGGAGTAGACCACGCCGCTTGTCCGGGCTTCGACCATGGCCTGCACGGACACGGCCATGAAGACCTCGTTGGGCTTGAAGTCGTACTCGCGCCGATACTCCATGGCCGCCGGGCAATAGGTGCTGGCCAGGACCTTGCGGTAGGCGTCGTGCAGATCCTCGGGCCGGACGTTGAGAAAGCTGTCGTACTGACCGGCAAAGGAGAGGTCGCCGTCCTCGCCCCAGGCCGAGCTGCGGACGGCCAGGCGGAGCCCGCTCTCGCCGGCTCCCCGGCGCAGGGTTTCCAGCTCCCGGCTCATGGCCCGGCGCACGCGCGGCGGGATGGACCCGGCCAGGATGCGCGAACGGATCTTGCCCGAAGCCTCCTGCACGGTCATCTCGCCATCGCGCCACCCGCTTTCCAGGCGGACGATCTCGTCCTCGATGTCATTGAGTTCCATGAACAGCCGGTAGGCCGAGGTGGTCACCGCGAAGCCGGGCGGAACGGCACCGGCCGCTGCCTTGGCCAGCATGGCCAGCCGGGTGGACTTGGCCCCGGCCGCGTCCATGTCCCGCATGCGGATGTCCGAAAAGGCGATGGCCATGACGTCGGGCAGCACAGGACGGCGTTCCAGTTCGCTCTCCAATTTGTGCCGGATGTCCCGGAACGAGGCGTACAGCCCGGAATACCGCCCGGGAGCCATGGCGTCGAAGGCGTCTATGAGCTCCCGGACGGTGTCCACGATGAACTGCTTGGACGTGCGCAGATACTGGACGTCGAAGATGTAGTCCCCGCCGAGCTTGTCGTGCATGGAGGCGATGGCCGTAAGGATACGGTTGTTCAGTTCCAGCACCTGCTGGAACTGCCGGAACAGGGCGGCCAGGGAAACACGTTCCCTGCGCCGCCTGCGCAGCAGCCTGGTGCGGATATGTTCCAACAACCCGAACATGGCCGTTCCCCCCGCCCTAGTGGGCGCCTCCGCGTTCCTTGAAGACCAGGCTCATGAACAGCCCTGCCAGGATGGCGATGATGACGGCGGCCACTCCGTAGAGCAGCGAATGGTCAAAGGCAAGCTTGGACAGGAAGGCGGGCAGCCCGGTCAGCTTGGTGTGCAGTTCCTCGGCGGCCATGTCCGCGATCTTGCCGTCCTTAACGGACAGGACCTCGACCCGGTACACGCCCTGGTGCATGGCCGAGGGGATGGACAGTTCGGCCCGGAAGGAGCGCTTGCCCTCTTCCTCGCCGGTGTATTGGATAATGCCGTTCTCGACCTCGTAGAAGCCGTCCTCTTCCATGAGCTTGATGAACTCGTCATAGACCCAGTCTTCGGTATCGCCCTTGACGGATTGGAAGGCAAGGTCGGAGTGTTCCCAGTTGATATTGGACGCGCCGTCCGTACCCACCAGGAAGACGTCGGGCACGCCCTGGATTTCGATCTCGCCGAGGTTCATCCACAGCAGGCCGAGCGCCTTGCCCTTCTTCTTGAAGGTCTTGTTGTGCGGCTCGCCGAGCAGACGGATGACCGCGGAGGTACCCTGGGGCACTTCACCGGTAACGGTCAGCTTGGTGCCGTTGAAGCCGGTGCCAATGGCGACCAGATTCGGGCGGATGGTCATGCTCACCGGAGCGGCGGCAAAGGCCGGGCAGGACAGTATCAGGACGGCCAGCAGGGCCGCGCAGGTGTATGCGAACTTATTCATGACTAGTGACCTCCGGCGATGGCCAGCAGCACGTCGGGCGTGACCAGCAGGTTGAGCAGCATCTTGACCATGACGGCCAGGACCAGGGTGGCCAGCAGGATCTTGAGCTGTTCGCCCTTGAGCTTGCGGCTGATGCGGGTGCCGAACTGCGCGCCCAGGGTGGAGCCCAGCAGAAGCAGGACGGCCAGGACGAAGTCCACGGTATGGTTGGTGTAGGACTGCAGGATGGTCACGTTGATGCAGGTGAACAGGATCTGGAACAGGCTGGTGCCGACGACCACGTGCATGGGCATACGGAGCAGGTAGACCATGATCGGGACCATGATGAAGCCGCCGCCGACACCCATGATGGCCGCGAGAACGCCCACCAGGACGCCGAGCACCAGAGGCATGAGCATGGACAGACGCACTCCGGACTTGACAAAGTCGGTCTGGAAGGGAAGCGCTTCCATCATGGCAGCATAACGGGATTTCTTGACCGGTTTGACCGGCGCGTTGGCCTCGGGGGCCTTTTTGCGCAGGCTCTGCACGGACTCGATAAACATATAGGAACCAACGCCACCGAGCATGAGCACGTAGGTGATGTTGATCAGAAAGTCCGCGTTGCCCATGGCCCGCAGGACCTTGATAACCTGAACGCCGCCGAAGCCGCCGAGCACGCCGCCGATGAGCAGCAGAAAGCCCATTTTGAAGTCCACGTTGCCCAACCGGTAGTGAGCCAGGCAGCCCGAGGTGGACGCGCCCACGATCTGGTTGGAGTCAGAAGCCGCAGCCACTGTCGGCGGAATGCCGAACATGATCAGAAGCGGCGTCATCAAAAAGCCGCCGCCGACACCGAAGATGCCGGACAGCAGGCCGACGAACCCTCCCAGGGCGAATACCAGGAACACGTTGACGCTGTTCCCGGCTATGGGAAGATACATATGAAACATCGATACTCCTCCACTAGGTTGAATTCCATCTTCAGGCCCAAGCCCGCGGCCGGGCTGGACCCGAGCCGGCTTGCGCCGTCCGCCTCGCCCCCTTCGGGAGACGGACTCACTTGCGCTTGCCGTGCGCGGACACCTTCTGCACCACCTCCACTTCGCAGCGGGTGGTGGTGTTCACCGCATCAATCACCTTCATCAGTTTCGAATACAGTGATTGTCGGCCCGACGGAGGGGCGCCGATGAAGAGCTTGGTCACACCGTTTTCCTGGATGAACTTGGGAATCTCCTCTTCCATCCGGCCGTGAACCACGTAGTAATCGAGGCGGGTGCCATCCGATCTCCCCTCGGCAAGGATCGATTCCAGGCGTTTCTCGGGCGAGCCTATCCACTCCTCGTCGTCCCCGTCCCGGCCGTCGAACTCCTCATCCACAACCAAGAGGATGGAGACGTTCACGGCCATGCGCCGGGTTAGCCCCATGGCGTAATAAGCCAGCCACAGGCTCGATTCCGATTTGTCCACTACGATCAATACATTCTTCATTTTTTCCTTCCGTCGCCTCCCTATGAGCAAAGCCGATGCCAAGGGGGAAACAGAAGTAATTCATTCAACCTTCCAAAATATAAGGAGTTTTATTTTTAAGAATTGTTATCCGCTCCTATTTTCCCTATTTTTTTGTTTCATAATGAAAAACCCTGTTTCCAATACGGTCAATTGGAGCAGAATCATTTGTGAACGTTGGAACAACCTGAAAGCATCAGTAAAACAGCATATTAGATTAAAAATACGGAGGCAGATCGTCAAAAGCCAGTTGGAAAATGATGTTTCATTTTGAAAAAGCATTGCCGTACACGGACGCATTTGGCGACTTTTGCGGCAAAACGTGTTTCAAAATGAACAAACACCAAAATAGCGGAAAAAGGCGAGGTCGAAAAAATCGATTTTTTTCTGAAGAATGAGGAAGGCCCGGCCCGGAATCGGACCGAAGAAAAGGCTATGGCAGGGGCAAGCAGGACGCGAGGCTCAAGGCCTCATCAAGTGAGGAGCGCCCGGTAAGCGGGCGGATGGTGCAAGCGGGAAAAGTCTGACGGCTATTCTTCGTCCGTGTCCAGGCCGAATTTCTTGAGCCGACGCCAGAGAGTGGTCCGTGGAATGCCGAGGATGGAGCTGGCAAGCCCCTTGTTGTTGCCTGTGGCTTCGAGCACATGGAGAATATGCCTTTTTTCGACTTCTTCCAGCGGAAGCAGGCCCGGCGTGCCGAGATTGCTGAAGGTCAGATTGAGCAGATCGGGCGGCAGCTCCCGCTGGCCGATGACCTCGCCGTCGGCCAGAGCCACGGCGCGCTGGATGATGTTCTCCAACTCGCGGACGTTGCCCGGATAGTTGTATTGGGTCAGGACTTCCATGGCCTGAGGCGAAATGGAGGTCACCTTCTTGCCGAACCGGGCGTTGAAGGTCTCCAGGAAGTGGTCGGCCAGAAGCGGGATATCCTCGCGCCGTTCGGCCAGGGTGGGCAGGTAGATGCGCACCACGTTAAGCCGGTAGAAGAGATCTTCGCGGAACTGTCCGGCGGCCATGGCCTCCTGAAGGTCCCTGTTGGTGGCCGCGATGATGCGGATGTCCAGGTCGATGGGCTGGGTACCGCCCACACGCAGGATGCGCCGCTCCTGCAGGACGTGGAGCAGCTTGACCTGCATGTTCAGGGGCATCTCCCCTATCTCGTCCAGAAAGACCGTGCCGCCGTTGGCCGATTCGAGCAGTCCGATCTTGGTGGCCGTGGCCCCGGTGAAGGCCCCCTTCTCGTGGCCGAACAGCTCGCTCGAGATCAGTTCCTCGGTGAACCCGCCGCAGTTGAAGGAAACGAAAGTCCGGTTCTTGCGCTGTGACAGGTCGTGAATGGCCTTGGCCGCCCGCTCCTTGCCCGTGCCGGTGTCGGCCTGGAGCAGGACCGTGCAGTTGACCGGCGCAACCTTGCGGATCATGGCAAAGACGTCGAGCATGACCTGGCTGGCCCCAAGGAAGTCCTTGAGCGGCGGAACGTCCTCCAGGGCCTCTTTCAGCCGCCTATTCTCCTCGCGCAGTTCGAGCTTCTCCAGGGCCTCGCGGGCCACCGTGCGAATCTCCTGGAGCCGGAACGGCTTGACGATGTAGTTGGCCGCGCCCTTTGCCGTGGCCTCCACTGCCGAGGCGATGGACCCATGCCCGGTGATAATCACGGCCTCCACGTTCTCGAATCCGGTCTTGACCGCCTCGAGTATCTCGAGCCCGTCCATGTCCGGCAGCTTGAGGTCGATGAAGGCAAGCTGAAAGGGGGCTTCGGCCATGCGTGCCAGAAAATTGTGACCCAGCCCGAAGGTTTCCACCTCGAAGCCGAGCTTGGCAAGCGCCCTGCCGACCATCTTGGCCGCCTGGGACTCGTCGTCTATGACCGCAGCGCGGAACAAAGGCATCAGGCCTCCTCTCCTTCGGCCAGGACCGGCAGGCAGACCGTGAAGGTCGTGCCCACGCCCTCGCGGCTGTGCACATCAATGTCCCCGCCGTGCTTCTTGAGGATGCCGTAGATGATGGACAACCCAAGGCCCGTCCCCTTGCCCACCGGCTTGGTGGTGAAGAAGGGATCGAAGATGCGGCTTTGGGTATCCTTGTCCATGCCGCAGCCGTTGTCGGTCACGTCCACGCAGACACGGGTGCCGTCGGTCCGTGCCGCGACGCTCAGGGTACCACCCTTTTCCATGGCCTGATCCGCGTTCAGAAAAAGGTTGATGAAGACCTGCTGCAGATAATGCATGTCGCCCCGGATGTCCGGCAGGTTTTCGGGAAGTTCCGTTATGACCTTGATGCCGTTCAGGGAGAGCTGGTTGCCCACCAGCCTGAGGGTCTGGCGGATGACGTTGGGCATGCTCAACCGGGTCAGAGGCCTCTCCTCGTCCCGCGAGAAGTCCAGCAGATTGCGGACAACTTCGGAGGCGCGCCCGGTCTCGTTGATGATGTCCCCCAACAGCTCGCGCATTTCCTCCTGGGGCAGGTCGTCGAGTTCCTCGAGCATGGTGTCGGCGGTCAGGGAGACGTTGTTCAGCGGGTTGTTCAACTCATGGGCGATACCCGAGGTCAGGGTGCCGATGGAGACCAGCTTGCGGGCCTCGATGAGCTGCTCCTGGCGTTCGTCCAGCTGTGCGGCCATGGACTGGAAGGCCGAGCGCATCATGACCGAGATGGGGTCCTCGCTGGTCAGGTGCTGGATGGCCTCGTAGTCCCCCTTGGCCACGCCGTCGGCGGCCCGCTGCACGTAATTGAGCCTTCCCAGCATCTTGCGCGCCTGCCACATGTAGACCGCGGTGATCAGGATGAGGATCAGGGAACTGACCGCCAGGGGCATGTACAGGATGCGGTTCAGGGCGTCGTGGATGGTCTGCTTCTTCTTCACGAGCAAGGCCTGGGCAGCCTCCACCAGCCGGGTACCGTGCTGACGCGTGGTGACCGCGACGCTCTTGTCGCCGTTGGCCAGTGAATGCAGCAGCTTGCGGTACACGGCGATGTCCTTGAGCACGTCGTTGTAGGTGCCCTGGCCAAGAATCTCGACGATCTGGGGCTGGAGCAGGGCCACGGTATGCTCGGCGCGATCCAGGTAGACCAAAGCCTCGCCCAGGCTGCCCGGCTCGGGATAGAACATGAAGTTTTTCTCGTAGCGCCGTGTTTCCAGGATGTCGGAAACCACGTCGTGGAACTCGTCCATGATGATCAGGCGTTCGCGGAAGGCCACGATGTTCCACCAGTACATGCCCATGGTCATGAGCATGAACAGGACAAAGGCGAGGACCACCAGAAAGACCTTGATCTTCAACGATTGCATACCGACTCCGAAAGAGATTGCGTGGACGGCCCGGACGCGCCTGCCCCGAACGGACGGGGAAGCGCCGGACGCAGGCCGTACTTTCGCCCTAAACCGGGGTAAAAATCAACTTTTGTCCTGATATCGGGCCAAACGGCACCCTCAAAAGACTTGAAAGAAACCCCTTGAAACCCGCTGTCTTCACCAACAGCGTAGACAACGTGCCTCTCTCTAGACCCAGCGCACCACGGCCAGGGTCATGTCGTCGCGCTGGGGAGCGGTGGCCCTAAAGGAAGTCACCGCCTGATCCACGGCCTGGATCAGGGCGGGAGCACCGTCCTTCCCATGTTCGCGAATCAGGGTCTTGAGCCGGTCCTTGCCGAACATTTCGCCGTCCGGAGACACGGCCTCCCAGATGCCGTCCGTGCCGATAACCGCTATCTGGCCGGAAACGGCCCGGCCCCGGCCCACGGTGAAATCCCCGTCAGGGAGGACACCGATAGGCAGTCCCTCGCCCTGCAGTTCCTCAAAAGCGTCCTTGCCGGGGACCAGGAGCATGGCCGGATCGTGTCCCGCGCGGACCCACTCCATGGTTCCGTCCGCGAAAAGCTCCAGCAGGAAAAGTGTCATGAAGCGGCCGGAACCGTCCGTATCCTTGAAAACCAGCCGGTTCACGGACGTGACAGCTTCGCCGAGCGGCGCGCCGCCGGACACAAGGCTGCGCAGATAGGCGCGGGCCGAGGCCATGGTCAGGGCCGCCTGGACCCCATGCCCGCTGACGTCGCCCACGGCCACCACCAGGCTGTCGCCACGGTCGGTGGTGCGGGGGATGAAGTCGTAGTAATCCCCGCCGGTCTCATCCGAATAGGTGCTGGCACCGGCGATATCCGCGCCGGGAAACTCCGGATTGTGTCCGGGCAGCAGGCTGAGCTGGACCTCCTGGGCGACTTCCAGGGAGTTTTGCATGCGCACCTTGTCCTGCAATTCGGGGATCATCTCGTTGAAGGACCGGGCCAGCCGGCCCACTTCGTCGCGGGATCGCACCTCGGCCCGCACCGTGAAGTCGCCCCGGGCCACGCAACGGACCGCGTGGGCCACCTCCCGGATGTTGCGGGTAAAGAGTTTGGACAGAAAAAAGGCCATGAGAACCACGAAAAAGACAACAGCCAGGACGAGCACTCCCATCTTGGCATTGTGCTCTCGCACCTGATCGGCCACATAGTCACGCGCCGCCCGGGCGTCCTGGATGATCTCCTTTTCGGGTACGATGAGCAGTAGAGACACCCCGCGCTTGTCCATGGGGGCAAAGGCCCAAAGCTCCCGCCCCGCCGCGCCGGATACGCCGACCACGCCGGATTTTCCGGCCAGCATGGACTCGACGATGCCCTGCAGGGGGGCCGTGTCCGCCGGGGTCAGCCAGGCGTCTGCTTCAGGTATCCACATATGCCCCATACCGATCTGCCCGGACCGCTCGCGCGCCACGATGCGCAGACCGGTTTCGCTGGTCCCCGGATCGACCTTGGGCGCGACCAGCAGAGGTTCCGAACCTTCAGGCAAAGGACTGGTGCGACTCTGCTCGTGCAGGACCGCATCAACGGGCACCACCAGGGTCAGCCGCCCGGCGACCGCGCCTTTGGCGTCCCTGACCGGTGCGTTCAGGGCGAAGACCATGCGTCCGGTGACGCGGTCGACTCGCGGCGTATCCCACGTCAGGTTTGAGGGAAATCCGTTGCCCTCGGTGGTGAGTCCAAACGCCCCCATCATGCCCATGGAACCGCCCATCATGGTTTGCCGGACATCGGGATAGCGTACCCGGTCGCCGTTCTTCAGGGCCACGTCGATCCACAGGAGCAGGCCGGGGTACTCGTTCTTGACCCTGGCCAGCAGAGGGGCCAGATCGCCCAGCGGCGTATCCGCATCGTCGGACCGCACGGAGGCCCGGCTGAAGTCTATGTCCAGCGGTTGTGGAATGCCGGACATGCCCAGGCTGTAATACTCGCTCTTCAGGTCATCCTCCCGCCCCTCGGGCAGGACGTAGGGATCACCCTGCGGGGCGCGCCCGTGTCCCGAGAGCGCCTCTTCCACCCGGGAGGAGAGCAGCAAGGCCGTGGCATCGAGCATCTGGCGTTCGCGGAACAGAATGGCGGCGTGATCGGCCACCACCCGCTCGAGGGACTGGCTGGCCCTGCTGACCAGCAGGTTGCCGCTGCGCTCGGCCAGGTTCTCCCCCATGGCGGTCATATCGCTTCGTATGCTGCCCCAGACCAGGAGCAAGGGCGCCAGAGAAACCAGAAGAAAAAAGACAAGCAGTTTTGATCGAATACGCATGGGTCCATCCCGAGGTTCACGGACACCGCGCTCCCAAGGCAGGAAGCGGGCAGGAACGCGGAAGATCCTCCTTCCCCTTTCAAGTTACAGATTCCCCCGCGCACGGCCAGTATTTATTGATTGCTACAGCCGCCAGCCGAGCATTTTCAAGACTATTGTGCAACAATCAGCAAGCCGGTCTTGCACAAAACAGGCTTGGTTGTGCTGGATTTATCCCATAAAAATAACAAAAATACCTTTGTCAAAAACCACAAATCGAATATTAGATAACATAATCAAGGCCAATCGCCGCCAACACAGAATATGGCACGAACCTTGATGCAGTCTTGGTTCCAAGGACGGCCACAAGGATATACCGGCCGGACCGAACAACAAACGGCTCTCCCTGCGGAAAGGATTCGACCAGACCGCAGAGCGACGTACGGGACTGTCCCGTAAAGGAGAACGACATGATAAAATTCAGCCCTCTCATCCTGGCCCTGACTTTTGCCCTGATGACCGGCTCCCTCGCCCACGCCATGGATGACGGTGATATGCGTCCGGAATATGTGGCCATGCGCCAGGACGTGCTCGCCATGGACGCCAACATGCGCCAGATGGAACTGGACGTGGAGGACCTGAAGGTTCAGACCCGCTGCCGCGACGCACTCAAGTCCATGGACCGAAACATGTCCGAGATGCGCATGCGCATGCACAAGGTGGGCGACTACGCCGACTTGTCGGGCAACATGTCCATGAAAAGTTCCCTGAACCGTCTGAACCGGGCCTTGACCGACACATTGCAGGGCGTCGGGCAATGCCTCCGGGACCAGGGCAAAGCCATTCCCATGATACAGGACGGCGTCAAACGCATGCGTACAGCCCTTGATGAAATCCGCGCCGGCATCTGACCAACGGTCAAACAAAAGGCCCGGAAGGTTTCCCTCCGGGCCTGAAAAGCATACGCGAACAGGCTGCCTCAGACGCGATCGCTGAGCAGGATGCCCCCGCCCATGGCGATGAACAGTCCGCCGGTGAGCTTGTCGATCCTGCGCCCAAAATCCTTGAACGAGAATCGGTGCCCCAGCGAGGCGATCAGATACGAGTACCCCAGGTGCACGGTGGCGACGATGGCGCAGATGGTCGCGAACATGACCGTGAACTGTTCGGATACCGGGTGCGCCGTATCGAGGAACTGCGGCAGGAAGGCGGACAGGAAGATCAGCGTCTTGGGATTGCTCGCCGAGACCAGGAAGGCCTCCAGGAACAGGCTCCGCAGCCTCTTGCCCTCGACGGGTACGGCCTCGGCCTCGACCAGGGCGGTTCCCTTGCCCTTTCGGGCCGCGCGCAGGTTTCTGATGCCCAGGTAGATGAGATAGCCCCCGCCCACGGACTTCATGACCACGAACCAGAACGGCAGCTCGGCCAATAGATGGCCGACGCCCACCGCCACCAGACAGACGATCAGAAGCTGACAGGTCAGATTGCCGAGCACAGTGATGAAGGCGGACCGCCAGCCGTGCCGGATACTGTTCTTGAGGACCAGCAGCACGTTCGGGCCCGGAGACAGAGTGGTCACCAGATAGGCCAGGAAGAACATGGCCCACATTTCAATATTCATTTCCAACTCCGGGCCGTGGACATGACGGCCGTGTTTTACAGAATCATTTGCCGGATACCTTCCCGGCCAAGGTTGCCTCTTACCAATCCCCCGTCGGACAAGGCAACCGGTAAATCACCCCCCGGAAGAGGGAAAAGACCTGCCGGTTTATCCTGCTCACGGGTTGGCAAAAGCCTTTCAATCGGGCTATCCTCAGTGATGAAGCGACACCCGCTTGTGGAGGATCTTTTTTCATGTCTGATTTTTTCGCCCCGCACCTGCTGGACCTGATCTGCCTGGCCATTTCCGCCGGACTTTTCTCCTTTTACCACCTGTATGTGCGCAGCAAATTGAAGGAGAACCCGACCTACTCCCTGTATGGGGCCACCACCATCGCCAGGACGGCCTGGGTGGTCAACGTCATGGAGGAGAAGAACGACATCCTGGCCGTGCAGACTCTGCGCAACTCGACCATGGCCGCCACCTTCCTGGCCTCCACCTCCATTCTGCTGGCAGTGGGGCTGCTGACCCTGTCCGGTCAGGCCGACAAGCTGGGTGAGACCTGGCACGCCATGAACATCTTCGGCTCTCGCGCCGAGAGCACTATCACCCTCAAGCTGCTGATCATCCTCGGCAACCTGTTCATCGCGTTCTTCAATTTCTCTTTTGCCATCCGGCTGTTCATGCACGTGGGCTTCCTGATCAACACCCCGCCCGAGGAGGGCAGCTACGGTGCGTCCATCACGTTCGTGGCCATGGAACTGAACAAGGCGGGCGGCCATTTCCACATCGGCATGCGGGCCTACTACTTCCTGGTCCCGCTCATCTTCTGGCTATTCAGCCCCCTGTTCATGGTCGCGGCAACCGTCACCCTGGTCATACTCATGTCCCGGATCGAAAAAACACCGGATCTGAACTGCGAGTATCTGGAGACCCTGTTCAAGAACTCGTGCCCCCTTCCCCCCCGGTAGGCCGGGATCAGGAGACCACCCACACGGTCCTGTCCTTGGCGTGATGGATGAGTTTGTTGGACACGCTGCCGAACAGGAATTCTTCGGCCTTGGACACGCCCCTGCGTCCGATGACCAGCGTCCCGCACTCTTCCCGCTCCGCGATGGCGAGTATCTCCAGGGCGATGTTCCGGCCATGACTGCAATCCGAACCGGCTTCGGGGCGGGCCGCGCAACTGTCGACATACAGGCTGCAAATGGTTTCACCGGACAGCCCGCCCGCCTCCAGTACCGCGCGCGCCTCGTCGAGGAATTCGCGCATATCCCGCGAATGTTCCCGGCACTGGCCGGACCAGGACGATTCGTCAGGGAACAGGTCCCGTTCAGGCAACCGCTCGATGTGCACCAACTGCACGGCATATCCTTTCCCGCCGCCCAGGATGGAGGCCGCGTAGCGTACGGCACGCAGCGAATTGTCGGAACCGTCCACGGCGATGAGCACTTTCTTGAAATCCATGACGCCCTCCCGTTTTGACTGAGGTTCATGGCGCGGATCACACGATCCGGCGCGGCTCGGGCTTATCCGAGGAGTCTGCGGCACGGCCGCAGCTCGTCGAGAAACTCCTCCACGGTGTCGTAGAAGACTTCTGTCCGTTGCGAAAAATGCATGAGCACGTTGTTCAGTTCGACCGGAATGTACGGAAACAACTTGCGCATGTTGACCACACGGTTTCGGATAATCAGGGAGCGATCGCCCGGCCCCAGGTCGTTCAGGACCTCGTCGGGAAAGCCTCCCTCCCCGAGGTTGGCCGTGTACCATACCTGTTTGCCGACGCAGTAGATGAGGATATTGCCCAGACCGAAGATATCCAGTCCGTAGGGATTTTCGTGGAAATCGAAGGTGTAGTCGAAGTCGATCCAGCGGTATAGGCCGGTGCCGTACTCGATGAACAGGTGGTCGCGCCGGATGTCGCCGTGCTTCTCGCCCTTGGCGTGCAGGCTCCCGATGGCCTCGCAGGCTTCCACGAAGTTGTCGAGGATGGCTGGGAAATGTTCGCGGAAATAGGTCTCGTGGTCGGCCTTGAGCGCGTAGACGTACTTGCCGACCTCTCTTCCCTGGACGATGTCCAGGATGCGGACCGGATTTTCCCGGTCATCCAGGCGGGTCACACCGTGCATGAACCGGGGGTCATCGGCCACCAGGTCCAGGATGCGCGACTCCTTCTTGGGGCTGCGGTAGCACTGGACCTCGAATTCCCCGATCTTCAGCGGGAAGCGCTCAAAGAAAACCAGCTTGAGGATCTTCGGCTCGCCGGTCTCCAGCTCGCGGCACCGCTTGACCCAGTACTTTGGGTCCTCCATGCCGAAGCGCCGCTCGCTCTCGTCCTTGAGCACAAGGTAATGGCTGCCGCCCAGCGCAATGACATCCCCATGGTTGATGTCCATGAACTGGGTGGTGTCCGTGAACATCCTGCCGCATCGCCGGACAGGAAACTCCGGCATGTACCGCTCCACCAGCGTCCTGACTTCTTCGGACATGGCGAACCTCGCTTGGCCGGTTCTCGTGACAATCCCCTACTCTTATAAAGTAGGAGCCGCGAGAGCCAATGGCAAGTATAGATTCCGGCGAGGAGCCGGGAGCGGTCTGCGAAGGGGGATCGGCCCGGGACGGGCCGGACGTTTAACGCGCGTCCAGCCGCCCGCGGAGGGTGTGGGTGAAGTCGGTGATGATTCCGAAGCAGCCCGCGTCGATGAGCGAGAGCGCCCGGTCCATGTCGTTGACCGTATAGGGGGAGACCTGAATGCCCGCGCCGGTCAGGCGCCGGACCAGATCCTCGTCCAGGATGGCCTCGTCAGGGTGGTAGCCTACCGCGCCCAGGTCGGCGAGATACTCCTCGATGTTCTCGGGGTGCTCGCCCTCGACCAGAGCGGCCAGGGGAATCTCGGGCGCCAGACGGTGCATCTCGGCCAGATAGTCGTGGTTGAACGAGGAAACCAGAATCAGATCCTCGGCCTTGGCCTCGCGGATCTGACGCAGTACCTGGGAAACGATGGACAGGTCGCCGGGGGCGTACTGCAAGTCCTTGATCTCCAGGTTCATGGGGAAATCGTTGCGCCGGGTGAAGGCCAGGGCCTTTTCCAGGGTGGGGATACGCTGACCGCGCATGCGTCCGAGATCGGTCGACCGCACCTCGCCCCGGGCTATGGTCCCGTAGGGGTCGGACTCGGCGAACCAGGTCCCGGCGTCCAGGGAACGCAGTTCCTCGAGACTGAACAGCTGGATGGGCCACGGCGCGCGCTCACAGAACTCGTGCCGGGCCGAGACATCCGTGGTCCGGCCCAAATCGTCGTCATGAAAAACCACCAGTTCGCCATCAGAGGTCCGCTGGACGTCCATCTCCCAAAAATCCGCTCCGAGAACCAGGCCAAGCTCTGCGGCCAGCATGGTGTTTTCCGGGGCCATGGCGCGTGCGCCACGATGGGCGCAGACATAGCCTGCGCCTTGCAGATGATCGAAGAACATTAGTCCGTCTTCCTGTTGAAATAAAAGTTGATCAAAGCCAGCAGCGAGGTACCCACGATGAGCATCAGCGATATCGCGTTGATGACCGGCGTGGAACCGTCACGTACCTGGAGATAGAGGTTGATGGGCAGGGTCGGTTCCGATCCCACCAGAAACAGTGTGGTGTTGAAGTTCTCGAAGCTCATCAGGAAGGCCACGGCCCCTGCGCCGACGATGGCGGGTCGCAGGAACTTGAGCGTGACGTGCCGGATGACCCCGAAGTGGGTGGCCCCGAGATTCAGGGCAGCCTCCTCCAGGGAGGTGTCGAACTTGCGCAGCCTTGCCGAGACCACCAGGGTGACGAAGGTCGTGATGAACGAGAACTGGCCCAGGACAACCAGCCAGAAGCTCGGCCGGAAGAAGGGAATGTCCACGCCGAAGGTCTCGTCCATGAAGGTGCCGGCCGTGTTGGCCGCCAGCAGCTGCGAGATACCCAGAATGACGCCGGGGATGACCAGCGGAGCGAGCATGAGCATGTAGAGCAGTCCCTTGAATCGGAACTCCTCCTTCTCGAACAGAAAGCTCGCGCAGGTGCCGACCACCACGCTCAGGATGGACACGAAGAAGGCGGTCTCGAAGCTGGTCACGATGGAGCGCAGGTTCTGCGCGTCGTGGAACAGCCCCACCCGGTCCGGGCCGTCGGCCACGAACCAGTCCAGACTGAAGCCCTGCCACGGCAGGGACGGGAAGTCCGAATTGTTGAAGGCGAGCACGCAGGTGACCACGAGCGGCGCGAACAGGAACACGAAATAAAGAATGATGAACGCGTTGAAGGACCAGTCGTAGGCCTTGGAGCGCGGCAGGGAACGGATCATGAGGCCACCTCCCCGAGTTTCTGGCCGGAAAGCTTCAGCCCGGCCCAGATGATCAGGGAACTCAGGACCAGAAGCAGGAAGCCGAAGGCCGAGCCCTGGTTCCAGTTGAAGCTGGCGATGAACTGGTTGTAGATCTGCTCGGTGAACCAGAGCGAGTTCTTGCCGCCCATGAGGTTCGGCGTCAGATAGTTGCCCAGGGTGAGCATGAAGACCACGATGGCCCCGGAGGTGATGCCGGGCTTGCAATGCGGAATGATGATCGTCCGCCAGATGGCCAGCTTGCTGGCTCCGAGGTCGTGGGCCGCCTCGATCAAACTGTCGTCCAGGCTGTCCATGACCGAGACCAGGGGAACAACCATGAAGAGCATGGAAGTGTAGACCAGCCCCATGATCATGGTCGCGTCGTTGTAGAGCATCTCCACGGGCTTGTTCAGAACCCCGAGCTTGACCAGGAAGAAGTTGAGCACCCCGGACTCGCGCAGCAGGATCATCCAGCCGTAGATGCGGACCAGTTCGCTGACCCAGAACGGCAACAGGATGAAAATCATCAACGCGCCCTGCAACCGGTGCCGGGCCAGCTTGGAGATGTAGAAAGCCACGGGCATGGCCAAGACAAAAGTGATGGCCGTGGTGATGACCGCGTAAAGCGCGGTACGCACAAAGGTCAGCCAGTAAATGGGCTCAGTGAAAAAGTTCAGATAGTTGCTTGCAGTCCAGACCATGTCGCCATAGTCGTTCTCTCCCCGAAAACTCATGGTCAGCAGGTCGAGGTGGGGCAGGACGATGAGCAGCATAAGCCACATCAGCACCGGGGCCAGGAATATCCAGAAGGCGAGTCGCGAGCGTGGCACGGATCAATCCTCCGCCCGGAAACAGATACCGGATTCAGGGTGCCAGCCCACGTTGATGGCGTCGCCGGGCCGGATGTGGTCGAACTTGCGGTTCTGGGGCAGAGTGACGATCAGCTCGCGCTCTTCCTTGGTCACCGTGAGCAGGCGGCTGTTGGCGCCGTCGAAAAGGATGGACTTGACCGTCACGTCGAAGGTGTTCAGATCCGCTTTCTCCTTGGGTTCGATGCGCATGGCCTCGGGCCGCAGGAAGAGATCCACCCGGGTACAGCCCGAACAGGAGTTGTGCGCCAGGGTGCGGAAGGAGTAGCCCTCGTCGGTCGAGAGGAGCACCTCGCCGTTGTCCAGAGTCTTGGAAATGGTTCCGCTCCAGCGGTTGTTGTCGCCCACGAACTGGGCCACGAACGGGGTTTCGGGCCGCCCGTAGAGTTCCTGGGGCGTGCCCACCTGCTCGAAACGGCCTTTGTTCATGACCGCCACGCGGTCGGACATGACCAACGCCTCGGACTGATCGTGGGTGATGTAGATGAACGTCGTGCCCACCTTGGCCTGGAGCTTCTTGAGCTCAACCTTCATCTGCTCGCGCAGTTTCAGGTCCAGTGCGCCCAGAGGCTCATCCAGCAGGAGCACCGAGGGCTCCAGAACCAGACAGCGGGCGATGGCCACGCGCTGCTTCTGTCCGCCGGACAACTGATCGATCCGTTTGACCCCGAAACCGGGCAGCCCCACCCGCTCCAGGATGGTCTCGGTCTTCTTCTTGATCTCGGCTCCGGCCACGCCGCGCCGTTTCAGGCCGAAGGCCACGTTCTCGGCCACGTCCATCATGGGGAACAGGGCCAGGTGCTGGAAGACGAGGTTGACGGGACGCTGGTTGGGAGGCACGCCGAGCATGTCGCGGCCGCGAATCTCGATGGAACCCGAGGTCTGCGTCTCGAACCCGGCGATCATGCGCAAGAGCGTGGTCTTGCCGCAGCCGGAGGGGCCGAGGATGGAAAAAAAGGACCCGTCAGGGACATCGAAGGTCACGTCGTCAACGGCGGTGAAATCGCCGAAACGCTTCACCAGGGCTCGTACGGAAAGATCGTTGGTCATAATTTTTCAACTGTTGAAGTAAGGAATAAGGCGGGGAGCCTTTCCGGCTCCCCGCCCCTGTAATTGTCGTAAGCCGGATTAGATTAGTTGGCGGCTTTGATCTTGTCCAGAACTTTGCCTTCGATGCTTTCCAGCTTGGCCGGAACCGGCGGGTACCACTTGATATTGTCGATGGTAGCCTGCGGGAAGGAACGGGCGAAGTTGTCGGCCACGGCCTTGTCCGTGAACTTGAGGGCATCCTTGGAAGCGGTGGCGTACTTTTCCTGAGAGGAGAAGTAGCCGCAGTTCTCGGGCTTCATCATGAAGTTGATCCACTTGTAGGCGGCGGACACGTTCTCGGCCTTGGCCGGGATGGCGAAGGTGTCGATCCAGCCCAGAGCGCCTTCCTTGGGAGCCTGGAAGTCGATGGCCGGGTTCTCGGTGTGCAGCTTCCATCCGCCCGCATCCCAGGCCATGGCCACGAAGACCTCGCCGGAGCGCATGGACTCGAGCAGGGCGTCGCCGTTGGCCCAGTAGTTCTGGACGATGGGCTTGGCGTCGATCAGGGTCTCGGCGACCTTGTCGAGCATGGCCTTGTAGCCTTCGACATCGCTGTACAGGGCGAACGGATCATAACCAAGCGCGAAGCCCATGGCGATCAGGGTCGGGCGCTTCAGGCGGTAGCTCACGCGGCCTTTGTACTTGGGATCAAGCAGGGCCTTGAAGGAATCCACGCCAGGAGCCTTGTCGCCGTTGACGATCAGGCCGGAGGTGCCCCAGCAGAAAGGCACCGCGTAGGACTTGCCGTCCACCAGGGTGTTCTTCTTGACCGCGTCAAGCATGGACGGGATGAACAGGGGAGCTTCGATCTTGGAGTAATCCAGGGCCTGGTAGATGTGGAACTTCTCCTGAACGGAGGAAATGCGGTCCTGGGAAGGCTGGGCCAGGTCGAAACCGGCGCCGCGAGTGGCGCGCAGCTTGGCGATCATCTCCTCGTTGTTGGAGAAGGTCACCTCGACCTTGATGCCGGTTTCCTTCTCAAACTGCTCGATGAGCTTCTGAGGAGCGTATCCCTTCCAGGTCAAGAGTTTCAGGGTCTCTGCCTGCGCCGTTCCGGCGAAGGCGAACATTGCCAGCATGAAAAGCACAAAAATCCGTTTCATCATCATCTCCGTTTGCACGTAGTGGGTTAATTCAAACGTTTGTTACAATTATCCTGTCCGTTGCGCAATAACGCATTGTTACGAATTCATTAAGTATCGGAAGCGTTTCGGGAGGACGCCTACTCCTCGAGGCGTCCGGCCTCGTCCCCTCCCGCGAGCGCCAGAGCGTCGTCCACCTTCAGATCCACACCCGACACCTCCCGTCTGAACGCCTCGCGCATAAGCGCGCACAGGGTTCGGACGGCCTCCTCATAGCTCAGCCCGGCGGGCCGGACGTTGGAGATGCAGTTTCGAGCCTCATCCGTCGTATCAGATTTCGGGGCGTATGTCATATAAATGCCCATACTGTCCGGGGAGCTCAAACCGGGCCGCTCGCCTATCAGGACCACGGCCATGCGTGCCTTGAAGGCCATGGCCACGCGGTCGCCCAAGGCCACCCTGCCCTGCTCCGCGAAGCAGATGGGGGCCACACTCAGGCCCAGCCCCTCAAGCGCGGGTGCGAACTCCCGCCAGAATGGCGCGAAATTCTTTTCCACGGCCGTGGAGGAAAGCCCGGCCGAGACCGTGAAGGCCACGTCGAATCCGCTCCCGGCCCGGTCGGCCAGCAAGGCTTCACTCTCAGGCGTGAGCAGTCGCCCGAGGTCGGGGCGCTGCAAAAAAACGGACCGGTCGGGTGCCTGGCTTTCCACTTCCAGAAATTCGATCTCCCCGAAGGCGGCCTCGCGGTCCAGAACCTGATGCACCGCGTCCCGCGCCCTGGCGTGATCCAGCTGGAAAGCGAGCACGTCACGGGTACGCTGGCTGACCCCGGCCCGGCCCAGCGCGATGCGCGCATCGGTCCAGGATCGCAGTCCCGCCCAGAAGTCCTTATGGACCAGATCGTCTGCCGCCACAGTCTCGTTGTGTACGGATTTAGGAGGACAGGCCACGGATTCGCTCCTTGTCGGGGATGTTCAGGGCATGCTTCGGGGCCTTCAGCTCGCCGTCCTTGAATACGCCGGTGCGCTCCAGCCAGGCCGCAAATTCCGGAGCCGCAGACAGACCGAGCTGACGGCGGATGTACAGAGCGTCGTGGAAGGAGGTGGACTGATAGTTGAGCATGACGTCGTCCGCGCCGGGGACGCCCATGATGAAATTGCATCCGGCAACGCCGAGCAGGGTCAGCAGGGTGTCCATGGAATCCTGATCCGCCTCGGCGTGGTTGGTGTAGCAGACGTCCAACCCCATGGGCACGCCGAGCAGCTTGCCGCAGAAATGATCCTCCAGCCCGGCCCGCACGATCTGCTTTTCGTCGTACAGGTATTCCGGCCCGATGAAACCGACCACGGAGTTGAGCAGAAACGGCTCGAAATGCCGGGCCAATCCATAGGCCCGCGCCTCAAGGGTCTGCTGGTCCACGTCGTGGTGCGCACCGGCGGACAGGGCCGAACCCTGGCCGGTCTCGAAATACATGACGTTGTCGCCCACGGTGCCGCGCTTCAGGGACCGACCGGCCTCCAGCCCTTCCTGCAGGACCTCCAGGGTCACGCCGAAGCTCTTGTTCACGCCCTCGGTGCCGCCGATGGACTGGAAGACGAGATCCACGGGCGCGCCCCGTTCCACGGCCTGGATGGTGTTGGTCACGTGGGTCAGCACGCAGGACTGGGTGGGGATGTCGTACTCCCGGCGCAGTCGGTCGAGCAGTTCCATGAGCCGGACCGCCGAGGCCGTGCTGTCCGTGGCCGGGTTGATGCCGATGCATGCATCGCCGCTGCCGTACATCAGCCCGTCGAAGACCGAGGCCACGATGCCCGCCGGGTCGTCGGTGGGATGGTTGGGCTGCAACCGCGCAGCCAGGGTGCCGGGCAGCCCGACGGTGGTGCGGAATTTGGTGACCACGCGGATTTTGGAAGCCACGTGGATGAGGTCCTGAACGCGCATGAGTTTGGACACGGCCGCGACCATCTCGGGCATGAGCCCCGGAGCCAGGGCCGCCAGAGTTTCCCCGTCGGCTTCGGCCGTGAGCAGCCAGTCCCGGAACCCGCCGACGGTCAATCCGGCCACTGTCGAGAACGCCTCGCGGTCCAGGGTGTCCACGATAAGCCGGGTCACGGCGTCGTCTTCATAGGGGATGACCAGGTCTTCCAGAAAGGCGGTCAGCGGGACCTCGGCTAGACAGAGCTGGGCCACGGCCCGCTCGCGGGCCGAACGCGCCCCGATTCCGGCCAGTTCGTCTCCGGACTTGGGTACGGAGGCGGCGGCCAGCAAGGTACGCAGGTCCGCGTACTCATGGGTCACGCTGTCGATGGTAATGGCATACATAACGGCACGGGGTTCAAGGTTGATCTGAAAAAGGACTGGCGCAAAGGATTTGATCCGGTTTGCGAAAATCGTTCCACTTCGGGAAACCCTTCAGGAGCCGTCCCGCAACCTGACAAGTGTACCCTCTCATCCCCGCACGAGACAAGGAAATTACCGCCTTTCTCTCTATCCCGAAGACGCGGCAGCCTTCTCCCAACGCACCGCCCCCGCTGACAACATTGTCAGACCGCCCCTGCGGATTGCCCGATATTGTGCAAATTCGAGGCGTTGCCCGTCAGACCCGCCGGGGCAGTTCCATACAGCCGAGAACACAACGGACGAACAGGGACACGCCCGGGGCCAGACAACGCTCGTCGAAGTCGAAGCGCGCGTTGTGGTGTCCTGCAGCCAGATCGCTGCCGAGCATGATGTAGGTTCCCAGGCCGCCCCGCCTCTGGACCTCGGCCAGCATCAAGGCGAAGTCCTCGCTGCCGCGCAGGTCCAGGCTGTCCATGATTTCGGAAGTCTTGAAAAATTCCATGTTTTCGGCAACTTGCCGAACCACAGCGGCCAACTCCGGGTCGCTCTGCCCGCTGACGCTGCGCCCGACCTCGGCCAAAACCAGATCAACGCCGTACATTCGCGCGGCTCCGGCCAGGACCTCGCCTGCGCGCTCGAACATGAAGTCGTTGATCCCGGTGGTTTCGCCCCGCGTCTCCCCCTTTATCAACGCGTTGGGCGGAACGACATTGCGCCCCTGCCCGGCATTGAGCACGCCCACGGATATTCGGGATGCTCCCTGTCCGTGACGGGGGATGGCATGGAGATTCAAGGCGGCGTTGGCTGCGGCCAGAAGGGCATTGCGCCCCTGCTCCGGGGCCGCACCGGCATGAGCCGCCACTCCGGTGAAGGTCGCGTCGAACTTGGTGGTGGCCAGGAATCCGCCCACGCCGCAGACCAGTTGGCCGGTCCTGGGCGCGCGAAATCCGATGTGTCCTCCCAGAAGATAGTCCACGCCGTCGAGCGCTCCGGCATCGACCATGGGTCCGGCTCCGCGCACGCCTTCCTCCCCGGGCTGGAATATCAGCCGGACCGTACCCTCAAGCCGGTCCTTGAGCCCGGCCAGCAGTTCGGCCACACCCAGGCCGAGCGCGACATGGCCATCGTGGCCGCAGGCGTGCATGGCGCCGGGGTTGGTGGAAGCAAACCCTTCACGCCAGGGCCGGTGATCGTCGTCGCGGGCCTCGTCCAGGTCGTTGGCGTCCATGTCGAAGCGCAGGGCCACCACTGGCCCCTCGCCACAACGCAGCTCCCCTATCACCCCGGTCAGGCCGCCCGCCATACGGCTGATCAGGTCCGGGTCGCCGCCCTGGCTGACGGCACGTTCCATATGTCCGGCAAGTTCCTCTTCCGAGGGTACACCGAGCATGGACTTTCGGCATACCGCATCCTCGCCGAGCCGGACTTCATACCCAAGCGCCAACAACACGGTCGCGACCATGGAGGCGGTCCTAAATTCGGTCCAGGCGGCCTCGGGGAAGCGGTGCAGGTCGCGCCGCCTCCGGATAAGCCCATCTTCCAACCCTGCCGCCAGCCGTTCGATATCTTCCGTCATCTCGCCCCTCCGATACTGCGTCCCCCTGTTTTGGCTCATCGGGCGGGCAAATGCAAAAGGGAACCAGCCGCCAGGAAACGCGACCATGCAAAAGGCCCGGAAGATTCACTTCCGGGCCTTTGCCGCACAGCCTCATGCCGTGATGAAAGAAGTCGCGGCGCAGTCACCCCACGCCGTTCAAGATCTAAATCAGTCGTCCAGACCGGCCACGTAATCCATGATCGCCCGGGCCGAACGCTTGGAAAGGGAGACGGCCTCGGCCACGGTCTTGGCCCCGGTGACCACGTCGCCCGAGGCGAACACGCCTTCGCGGGTGGTCCGGCCGTCCTCGTCGGTGATGATAAGCCCGGTCTTGCCCACTTCGAGCCCGATCAGGTTGGACCTGGGCGCCTGGCTGACCGCAATGAAGATGGAGTCGGCCTCGAACAGAAATTCCGAGCCCTCCACCGGGACCACACGCGTCCTGCCGTCGTCGCCTTCCACCATCCGGGTTTCCACGCAGACGACGCCCTGGTCGTTGATCTCCTCGGGGGAAGTGAAGAACTGAAAACGAACGCCGTCCACCTTGGCGTATTCGTACTCGTACTTGGTGGCGGACATGTCGCCCTCACCCCGTCGATAGAGCACGGTAACCTCCCGGGCGCCCTTGCGCAGGGCGGTACGCGCCACGTCCATGGCCACGTTGCCCGCGCCGATGACCGCGACCTTGCGGCCCAGGCTGTAGACCGACGGGTTCTTGAGGTAATGAATGGCGTAGTGCACATGGCCCAGGGTCTCGCCCTTGAGCCGCAGCGGCCTGGGGTTCCAGACGCCGGTGCCGATGAAGACCGCCTTGTACTCGTCGCGGAACAGATCATCGATGCCGATGACCGGGCCGATCAGGGTGTTGGGCCGGATCTTCACGCCCAGTCCCATGAGCTTTTCCTTGAGCTTGACCAGAATGTCCTTGGGCAGGCGGAAATCCGGGATGCCGTATTGCAGGACCCCGCCTATCTTCTCCTTGGATTCGAACAGGGTCACGTCGAAACCCTGACGAGCGAGGATAAAGGCCACGGTGATCCCGGCCGGGCCGGAACCGACGATGGCGATACGCTTGTTGTTGTTCTCATTGACCGGACGCTCGGGCTGGAACTGCTCCAGGTAATAGCGGGAGATATACTGCTCGATGCTGCTAACCTGAACCGGCGCGCCCTTCCTGCCCAGAATACAATGACCTTCACAAAAATGCTCGTGCGGACAGATCAACGAACAGACCGAGGTCAGGGGGTTGTTCTCGAACAGCATGGCGCCTGCCTTGCGCATGTCGCCCTCAAGCAGGGCCTCGACCATGAGGTTGGCCGGGGTCGATACGGGGCAGCCCTTGCTGCACAAGGGTTTCTTGCACTGCAGGCAGCGCGACGCCTCTTCGATTATATGCTTACCCATTTCATTTCCTTGTCTGTTGTCGTTGCGGCCCGCACAACACAGGCGGAACGAAGGTCCTTACAGCATGTACGCCCGACGTGCAATTCCGGGGGAGCCACCCCGGCCATGGGTCATCCCGGTACAAGCCGCCATATATGTAGTGTCAAACCATTATGTATTTCCATATTTATTGACATGCTTCATAGAGCATAATAATAGAACCGTCTGTCTGGAATAGTGCATAATTCCCGACTCTTCGTATTCAAGCTGCTCGAATCGGCATAGTCGTGTTTCGTATCGTCTCGGGGGAGGCAATACGTGTTGTTCTGATGCGCGACTGTACTACTCACGCTCAATGAGGAAATGGTAATGAAACGCTCTCGGTTGCTGCTCTTCATCGGATTGCTCTTCACACTTTTCACCACACCCGCCTTCGCCCAAAGCGAGGAAGGCAAAACCCCGGCCCAGGCCGAGTACACTCTCGGCGAGGTTGTCGTCAGCGACTCCTCCTCGACCCTGGAGAAATCGACCACGGTGACGGAAATCACCGCTGAGGATCTGAAGAACGCCGGGGCGCTGACCCTGGCCGACGCCTTCAAAATGGTTCCCGGCGTGACCACCCGCACCGCGGCCGACGGCACCTGCCGCATCGACATCCGCGGCATGCGCACCCGTAACGTCAAACTGTTGCTCAACGGCATCCCGTTCCAGTCCGTGCTGGACGGGCAGTTCGACCCCGACTCCATCCCGGTGGAGAACATCGCCCGTATCAAGATCATCCGTGGTGCGTCCTCGGTGCTGTACGGCAACGACGGCAACGCCGGCGTTATCGACATCATCACCAAGAAAGGCACCAAAGGCATCAAGGGAACAGCCGGTTTCATGGCCGGCATGGGTGATCTCTACAAGACCCAGGCCACCCTCGCAGGCGGTACCGGCAAGCTGGATTACTACGCGGGTGCCAGCTACCTCACGCGAAACAACTTTCCCGTGTCCTCGGATTTCGACAAGAACGCTGATCAGGACTCGGACGAACGCAAGAACAGCTACCGCAAGCACGCAAACGTTTTGGGCAACCTGACTTACCAGGCGACCGATGACACCAGTTTCGGCATGGTCTTCAACTTGTTCGAGGGCGAATACGGCAAGCCGCCGTCCACCCTGCGTAGTGCGACCGACCCGTTCGCCAAGAACCCCAGGTACGAAAAGGTTCTGGACTACAGCGGCGCGGACCTGCAACTGGCCATGAGCCACAAGTTCAACAGCACGGTGGATACCCGCCTGATGGTCTACGCCAGCCGGGAATACAACGAGACCTCGCGATACGACGACGCCAACTACGAGGCCCAGGTCCGGCGGAACTCCTTCCACAGCAAGGCCACCTCGACCACCTACGGTCTGAACAACCAGTGGGGCTACAACACCAACTCCCTGGGACGCATTGTCCTGGGTCTGATCGGCGAACGGCAGAACTACAGCGAAAACGGCTTCACCCTGCCCAACAACGGTGTGTTCGCGGACCTCGACAGCAACGAGACCCTGAGCAACTACACCGCCGCGCTGCAGGACGACCTGACCCTCTTCGACGACCTGGATATCTCCCTGGGGCTGAGCCTCAACGGTCAGGCCCGGACCAGCAAACGCACCGACACCTATTCCTACGTGCTGGCGGCCAACTACCGGCTCTTCGAGGGCACGACCCTCAAGGCCTCCCATGCACGCAAGATCCGCAACCCCTCCATCCAGAACCTGTTCGATTCCGTCGCGGGTAACTCCGGCTTGAAGAACGAGATCAACTGGCTCTACGAGGTGGGTATCTCCCAGGCCCTGCCCCTGGCCTCCACGCTGGACTTCACGGTCTTCAGGAACGATTCCGAGGACTACATCGAAAAGGTCAACGACGTTTACCAAAACAACGACAAGTACCGTTTCCAGGGCTTCGAGACGACCCTGTCCACCCGGATAATGGAAGGACTGACCACCCAACTCGGCTACACCTACCTGGACAGCCAGAACCTCTCGGACAATGCCGGCACCACCCGGCTGCAGTACCGTCCGCGCCACAAGGTTACCGCGCAGGGCACCTGGGTCGCGCCCACCAACACCACGATCTATGCCGGATGGCGGTTCTTCTCCGACCAGTACGCCCTGGACAACAATGACAATGCCAAACGCATGTCTGACTACGGCCTGATTGACATCAAGGTCAGCCAGGCCTTCACGGACATGCTGTCGGCTTACGTTGGTGTGGACAACCTGCTGGACGAAGACTACGCCGAGTCCTATGGTTTCGCCCGGCCCGGCCGCGTGGTCTACACCGGACTGGACTTCACCTTCTAACCCTGCACGGATCATCCCGGAGAGTATGTCGGCACACCTTCGCCTGCACGAACTGAGCATACGGTTCAACGACCAGGCACCGCCGGTACTCTCCGACGTCCGCCTCACGGTGGGGCCCGGCGAATGTCATTGCATCGTCGGCCCCACCGGGAGCGGGAAATCCAGCCTCCTGCTGGCCGTGGCGGGGCTGCTCCCCCCGGAAGTCCTCGGCGGCGACATTGATTGTCCCCGGCGGCCCGGCTCCGTCTTTCAAAATCCGGCCACCCAGATTCTCTTCGATCACGTGGGTCCGGAAACCGCCTTTGCCCTGGAAAACGAAGGAGTCCCCCCGCAGGACATGCCCGGCCGCGTGGCTCGTGCACTGAACGAAGCGGACCTTCCCGTGCCAACGCACACCCCCACGGAAAGCCTTTCCATGGGCCGCCAATACCGCCTCGTCCTGGCCGGTGCTCTGGTCGCCGAACCGAGTCTGCTCCTGCTCGACGAACCGTGCGCCCAGCTGGACCCGGACGGCTGCAAGGCCGTATCCGGGGTCATCGAAGCGACTCTCAAACGGGGCGGTGGCGTGCTTCTGTGCGAACACAGGCCCGAGGCGCTGACCGAACGCATCACCCACTGGTGGCAAATAGAGAATGGCGAACTGCGCCCATCCGGGCCGCCTCAGGCACCGGCATCGCCGCCGACCGCCCGTCCCTCGGCCAACAAGTTCACTGCGGCCCCCCTCATGGACATCCGAAACATCGCCATCCGGCGCGGGATCAAACAGGTCTTTTCCGGTCTCGACCTGGCCATCCGCCCGGGTGAGGCCGTGCATGTGGAAGGGGGAAACGGCACCGGCAAATCCACCCTGACCAGAATCCTGTCCGGCTTCCTGCCCCCGGACTCCGGGCAAGTGACCCTGTCGGGCGAAGCCGTTGCCCCGGCCCGACTACGCGGCAGAGTGGGACTCGTGCTGCAAAGCCCTTCCGGCCAGCTTTTCGAGGACACGGTTTTGGGGGAACTGGCGTTCGCTGCCCGGCGCAAGGGGCTCACCGACCATGAGGAACGGGCCAAGCGTGTGGCCCAGGGGCTGGGCATCCATGACCTGTTGGACCGCCCACCGTTCCTGCTCAGCTATGGCCAACAGCGGCTGACCGCCCTCGGAGCCTGCCTGACCCAGGAGCCGGACCTGCTCATTCTCGACGACCCGTTCGCAGGGCTGGACCGCAACGCGCGGGAACGGATACACGCTCTGCTGGACGCGGAGCGAGAAAAGCGGGGCATGGCCGTTATGGTCACCGGACACAACCCGACCTCGTCCCTGCGCTTCAACAATTTCTATACCCGTGAGCTGCGAATCGCCGGAGGACGCCTTGAACCTGTGGCATGATTCATCCGAACGGCGCGCGATCTTCGTCCTCCCGCCCTGGCTCATGCTCATCCTCTGTCCGGTGCTCTCGCTGCTGGCCGTTATCTGGCACGGCCCGTGGTCCATGCCCGTCCTCGCCGTAGTCGAGGGGACGTTGCTCCTGATCTCGCGTCCCGGGCCAAAACGCCTGCTGCGCCTGGGCATGGCCTGTTTCTGGCAGATCGCGGTGGTCACCGGACTGTACTGCCTGCGCTTCGGCCCTGGAGAATGGCAGGGCGGCCTGTCCGTGTCGCTGCGTCTGATCCTGGTCTTTGTTCCGGGCATGCTGACCATCCGCCTCGTGCCACCGGCCGCCCTGGAGCGGATTCTCAAACGGATTCTGCCGGGCAACCTGCCCTTCGTGGCCTCCTGCTGCCTGCGTTTTTTCCCTTTGCTGCTCGAACGCGTGCGGATCATCCACGAGGCCCAGGTCCTGCGCGGCGCGCGGGTGCTGCCGCGTGAGCTGCTCAATCCCCGCAACTGGCCGGACGCCGTATCCTGCATCGCCCTGCCCGCCGTGCTGCAAAGCATCGAGCTGGCCACGGAGATCGCCAACAGTGCACGGGCCAGAGGCTTTTCCATGCGCAACAGGCGCACGTCCTGGCCCCTGAATGAAGAACAACGGCACGCGGAGGCCAGCGCCGCCGCAAAGGAGCCTGGCCTATGACCCCGCAAGCCCCGTCTTCCGGTCTGCGCGACACGCTGCTCGTGGGATTCTGCGCCCTATTTCTGCTGGTCACCAAGATGGCCCTGCGTCTGAACCTGGGTATCCCGGGCCACGCCATGTTCTTCACCATCTTTTTCCTGATCCTGCCCCGCGCCGTCACCGGCCGAAAACTCGCGGCCACAGCCACCGGACTGGCCGCCGGGCTGGCCTCGGTACTGCTCGGCATGGGCAAGGGCGGCCCCCTGCTGCTGCTCAAGTTCCTGTTTCCGTCCCTGTGCGTGGACCTCGCCTTCCTGCTCTTTCCCGGAATGGGCTGCTCGATCGTCTTCTATACCCTGGTCGGAATCGCAGCGGCCGCCACACGAATCGTGGGCGTGGCCACAACGGACTGGCTGGTGGGCATGGACCCGGCGATCATCATGGCCCACGCACTCATCAAAACGGTAGGCGGCTCCCTGTTCGGCGGGCTTGGAGGACTGGCCGCCGCCCCCATCATCCGTAAACTCAAGGCCCGGGGCATGCTTCCCCAGGCCAGATAACCAAGAGGCAGACATGCTGTATTATCTGTGTATCGACGATACCGACAACCTGGAAACCAAGGGGACCGGTTGGCTGACCGAACGAGCCTGCAACGAGATGAAGCAGCTCGGTCTGGGCGAATTCTCGGCCATCAGCCGTCACCAGCTCTTTGTTCATGAGGACGTCCCCTACACTTCGCACAACAGTTCCATGTGTGTGGAAGTGACCGGCTGTGAAGAACCCGACGCGATCATCCGCTACATGCAGGATTTTCTGGAACGTAACGGTGCGCCCGGCTCGGACCCCGGACTGTGCCTCGTCCCCGAAAGCATTTCGGGGGAAGCCAGGGAGCGGCTTATCCGCTTTGGCAACGATGCCAAGTGCACCGTGCTGAACAAGGGGCTTGCCTACGGGCTGGCCGGCGAGCTGGGTGTCCATCTGTCCGAGCACGGGGGCACGGGCGACGGTGTGGTCGGAGCCCTGGCGGGCATCGGACTGCGCATGGGCGGCGAGGACGGACGCTACCGGGGCTGGAAGCATCTGGGCCCCGAAGGCACGGCCATGCCCGCCGGCGAGATCGCCCGGTTGTGCGACGCCCACCATGTGCAGGACGAAGCGGACAATAATCTATCTGCGGACACCCCGGTCCTGCTCCAGGAACGGATCAAGCTCATACGCCGCCGAGGCCTGCCCGTGCTTCTGGCCCGGCCGGACGCGCCGAACGGCCCCATGCGTCTTTTGCACAAGAGCGAATTGAAGATATACTGACCCCATGGCCTCAACCCGGCCCAAACCAGCAAGGATGTTCCATGACGACCTTCCTCCGTCTGTTCGCCGCCCTGTCCCTCCTGCCCCTGCTCTGTGCGGGAGCCCTGGCCCAGAGTCCTCCCGCGGCGGAGTCCGGCGCCGTTCCCGCAGCCAGGGCCGGTGTGGAGGCTGCAGCGCGCAAGGCCGGAGCCGTCGGGGTCCGGGCCGAAAAATGGGCGGAAGAACGTGAAACCCTGCTCGATCAGGCGCGCCAACTGCTCTACGACGCCGAAGCGGCCAGGTTCGCCGTTGCCCGGCAACAGGCCTACATCGACAGGGAGCGGGCGGACATCCGGGAACTCAAGGAGCGCACCGAAACGGCCCTGTCCACCCGGCGCGATCTGGATCAGGTCATGGAGACCCTGTATGCCGAACTGGTCAACGCCCGGGACGCGGACCTGCCTTTTGCCCGGGATGAACGGCGCGCCCGACTGGGACTGTTGAGGCGAACCCTGGATGATCCAGCCGCCACGGCTGGAGACAAGCTCGCCCTCCTGCTGGAAGCCCTGCGCATGGAAGCGGGCTACAGCCTCGATGTGGAAGCCGAGGAAGCGGTCATGGAGGAGGACGGCAACCCCATGGCCGTGACCGTGCTCCGTGCCGGAAGACTCGCTCTGCTGCGCATGCCCGCCTCGGGCGCGTGGGTGGAGCGCTTTGAGCCGACCTCGGGCAAATGGCTGCGATTGTCTGACGCCGGCAGTCGCGAACTGGCCAAGGCGGTGCAGATTTCCCGCAAGCAGCGGGTCGCGGAACTGGTCTATCTGCCCGTAGGACATCCCTCCAGCCAGGAGGAACCCACCCAGTCCGGGGAGGCGCAATGATCCGCTCTTCCCTCTCTTTGCGCCGAAGGCTGCCGACCTGTTTCCTGGCCCTTTGTCTCGTCATCATCGGCTGGACCGCTCCGGCCCTGGGCCAATCGGACGCCGCAGCCCGTCTTGACGGACTGGCCGCGTCCATGACGGCCCGGACAGCGGAAGTCGACAAGCTTCTTACTCTTGATGAAAAGGCGCTGCGCGACCGCGTGGCCCAACTGCGCAAGACCCGTGACGCCGAGCGCACCCGGCTGGACAAAGCCGTCTCCGAACTGGCCCGGCTGCGCGATGAGCACAAGGCCCTGGCGGCCCGCTACGACGCCGTGGCCGGAGAGATGCGCGCGGTGGAGGACGCGGTCCGGTCCAATGCGGCTCAGGCCCGCTCGCTGCTGGATAAAAGCGCCAGGACATCACTCGTCCCCGACCGGCTGGCTCCTCTGGACGGCCTGGCCCGCTCTCGGGAATTCCCCGGCCTGAAAGCCATAACGGCCCTGGGCGGTCTGCTTATGGACGAAATCGACGCTGGTGGGAACACCCAAACGGTGGCCGGAACCTTTCTGGGCCCGGATGGGCAGGCCCGTCAGGGCCGCCTGCTCCGCGCTGGAAGCCTCTTTCTCGGCGCAAGGGACCAGGATGGCCGCGCCTATCTGCTCACCCCCGGCTCCCTTCCGCCCCAGGCAGTGGCCGCAACGCCCGGCGAGGCCCGGGACGCCATCGGGACCTGGGCCGACGACACAGGCCAAATCCTGCCCATGGACCCGACCCACGGCGCGGCCCTGTCGCTGTTGCAGGCGCGACGCACCCTGGATGACTGGGTGCAGGGCGGCGGCATGCTCCTGTGGCCCATTCTGGCCATCGGGCTGGCCGCGCTGCTGGCCGTGCTGTACAAGGGCGCGCGGCTGTTCACGGCCCGGCCATGCCCCGGCGATTTCGCCGAACAGCTGCGCACGGCCAGGGACGCGGACGGCTGGCCGGGCGTGGAACGGCTGCTCCGGTCCATGCCCCGCTCTCCGGCTGCGCGCGTACTCCTGTGGACAAGACCCGACGCCGCACCGGACCTTCGCGACAAGCAGTTGCAGGAGGGCTTCCTCTTTGAGCTGCGCCGACTGGAAAGCTGGCTCGGCTTCATAGCGGTTATGGCCGCCGTGGCCCCGCTGCTCGGGCTGCTCGGCACGGTCACCGGCATGATCGACTCCTTCCAGGCCGTGACCGTGTTCGGCACCGCCAACCCCCGGATCATGTCCAGCGGCATCAGCGAGGCCTTGATCACCACCCAGGCAGGACTCGGCGTCGCCATCCCGGCCATGCTCCTGCACCAGTTCCTCAAGCAGCGGGTTCAGACCCTTTCCGGCGACATGGAACAACAATGCGCGGCCGTCCAGGCCCTGCTCGCCGCGGACCGGCAAGAGGACGGAGGCGCGTCGTGACCGATCTGCTGCGCTCCGTGCTGGACTTCGTGGACGCGGGAGGCGTTACCATGCCTCCCCTGCTGCTCTGCTGTCTGGCCATGTGGTACTGCATCCTGCGCGCCTGGTTCGATCTCCTGCCCGGCTCGGCCAAAGCCATGCGAGCCGAGATGGAACGGACGTTTTCCCGCCTGTGCGGGCGGTCCGGGGCCGAGGACGCCGACCTGGCACTCGTCCTGGCCGAGACCATGCGCTCGCGCACCCGGCGCAGGCTTTCCATGGCCGCCGTACTCGCGGGTGCGGCCCCGCTGCTCGGGTTGCTCGGAACGGTCACCGGCATGATCGACACCTTTGACGGCGTGGCCCGCTTCGGCATGCTAAGTCCCAAGATTCTTTCATCCGGCATCAGCCAGGCCATGATTTCCACCCAGACCGGGCTGGTGATCGCCGTCCCCGGCCTGATTACCGTCTATTTCCTGCGCCGCCGGGTGCAGCGACAACGCCTGTTCCCCCCGCGCCTCGCGTGTCCGGTCGGCGGCCAGGGAGGCGCGGCATGAGAATTCTGCGCCGTGTCCGACGCGAAGAGTCCGTGGATATCAACGTCGCGCCCATGGTGGACATGATCTTCATCCTGCTCATCTTCTTCCTGGCCACCGCCAGTTTCGTGCGCGAAAGCGGCGTGGAAGTGCAACGTCCTGCCGCAGCCAGCGCAGAGGCCTCGAAGGAAGAGGCGTTGATCGTCGGAGTCACCGCCGCCGGAGCCCTGTCCATCGAGGGTGAGCGGCTGGACATCCGGGCCCTGCGCCCCCGCATGGAACGGTTCGTGGCCGAACGGCCGGCCGGTGCCGTGGTCGTGGTCGCGGACCGGGACTGCCCCACCGGCATCACCGTACGCGTCATCGACGCCTGCCGTCTGGCCGGAGTCCGCTCCGTCAGTCTGGGAGCGCGCGCCGTTACCGACGGCACGGCATTGGGCGGGAGTGCGCCATGACCTGCTGGAAACCGTGCCTGGCCCTCATGGGCGCGGCGACCGTGACCTTCGCCTTCTGTCTGCTCATCCCCCTGATGGGTACGGTCCGCCATGCGGATACCCCGGTCCTCGACACCAATCCGGTGCCTGTGGCGGCCATGCCCGCTGAAGCCGAGCGCCGCGTGGAAGCGGGCGCACCCGGCGCGACCACCCAACGGCTACCGAGCGCGCCGTCGACCCCGGCCGCGCCCCTGACCCTGCCCGCCGCCACGAGTGTGACAGACATGCCCCTCCCCGCCCTGGACGGTCTGCCCGACGCATCCGGCCTGACCCTGGCCGCGCCCGAGGGTATCGGCGCAGTGCCCGCCGGACCGGGACAACCGATCTTCGACCGCCCCCCGCGCGTGCTGACCCGCCTGGACCCGTATTATCCGGCATCGGCCAGACGGACCGGCACCCAGGGGCATGTGCTGGTTCGAGTCCTGGTGGACGAGTACGGTCGCGTGGAAGAGGCCGAGGTAGCCGAATCCGAACCCGCGGGCGTATTCGACGACGCGGCGCTCAAGGCCGTGCGCGGCTGGACCTTCTCGCCCGCCACGAGACAGGGCCGCCCCGTGGCCGTTCGCATCGACATCCCCATCCGCTTCAGGCTGGACCAATGACCGGGGCTTGCCAACATACCTTGCGACCCCTTTCCGCCTTGATCTGCGTCCTGCTGGCGATCATGGCGATCATGCCGACAGACATGGCCCTGGCGGGGAGGCCCCGAGACCAGCGACTCGCTCCGGCCCAGTTCGCGGCCGTGACCGAGGCCCGGAAACTTCTGGACGCGGGTGATCCCGCAGGTGCCGTAAAACGGCTGCTGCCCGTTGCCGACGGCGAACGTCCCCCACTGGCTATCCTCGACCATCTGGCCTGGGCCCTGGAGTTGTCCGGAAACCATGAAGACGCCTTGAAGACCTATGAAAAGGCTGCCGCCGTGTATCCTGATGATCCGGGTACGGCGCGCAACCTGGGTATCCTGTTGTTCAACCGGGAACGATACGCGGATGCGGCCCGCGCCCTGGAGCGGGCCTTCGAACTACAGTCCGAGGACGCACGCGAACCAGCGCTGCTGGCCATGGCCGGCTCGGCCCAGGCCCACCTGAACCATTACAAGACGGCCCTTGGTCTGCTTAGCCGGGCCGAGAGTGCGTGCGGCGACGCGCCCGTGGCCTGGTCCGCCATGGCCGTGTATTGCTGCCAACGGTTGAAAAGGCCGGATGAAGCCCTTGCCCGAAGCCGCGCCTGTGCCCGGCGCCATCCGGACGATTCAGCGGCCTGGACCCTGCTGAGCCGGGTGCTTGCGCGGCACGGCGAACCCTTGGCTGCGGCGTCGGCCCTTGAGACCGCCAATATGCTTGGGGCCGAACAGGCAACGTCCGGCAACTACCGTGAATTGGCTGCTCTCTATGCCCTGGGCCACGCCCACGCCGAGGCGGCCCGATGCCTGGCGGCGGACGACGAGCCGGACACAATCCTGCGACAGGCCGAACTCCTCCGTCTGGCCGGGCAGAGCAACGCGGCCCTCGACGCCCTGGACCGATTCGACGATGAGGCCGTCACAACCCCGGCCGTGGAAAAGCAATTGCGGGCCGCCCTGCTCCGTGGACGAATCCTCAGGGATTCGGGCGATGCGGATGCCGCCGTGGACAGCCTTCTGAAGGCTGCGAGGAAAATTTCCCCTCCAGCCTCGAATCGGACCGCACAACGGCTTCGGGGCGCGCTCCTGCTCCTGGCCGGTGAAATCCGCTGGGCCGGGCGTGACTGGACCGGGGCAGCCCGCATCTTCGACGATCTGGCCACCGTGCCTGGATACGGCGACACCGGATCGTCCCTGGCCGCAGGCATGCGGGCCATGGTTCGAGAGACCGCTCTCTCCGCAACCCTGGCCGACGAACCGCGCCTCCAAACCGACCGCTGACGCGAACCCAAACGCAAAAAGCCGGACGCCCCTTTCGGAACGTCCGGCTCTGCCTCATTCCCTGATACGATTTACCAGAGCTGGTAGCTGAATCCGATGGTCGCGGTCAGATCGGACACGGAGTCGTCGTCGCAACCGATGGCCCCGCCCAGGCTGGCCGTGGAGGTTAGCCGCTCGGAGAACTGCCGGGTAACGCCCACGCCCACGTCGGCCCAATCCTGGTCGATCTTCGAGCCGGGATAGGAAAACGACCCCAGACCGACGGCGGTGCCGCCCAGACCCGAGGAGGTGTCCTCGAAGCGGTGGTTCCATGCCCCCCAGGCCCAGGTCTCCAGGTTGGCGAACAGGGCGAAATCGGCCCGAAGGCCAGTACGGATGGAGTTGGAGGTCTCGGTGCGGCTGCCATAGCTGGCCGGGAACGGTCCGCCCGACTCGGAATAGCCGTCGATGTGCGTGCTCTCCCAAGTGTATTCGGCAAAGGGCGTCACGGCCAGGGAGTCGGTCATGGCTTTGGTCCACTGGGCCCGGGCGGACAGGCCGAACACGTCGGCGTCGGTGGAGCCGGTGGAAGTGGCCGAGCCCGCGCCGTTGGCATAGCCACGCTTGAGCTTCAGATCCACGGGCTGCCACAGGGCGGACACGCGGAACTGCAGGCCGGTCCCTTCCGGGGTGTAGACCACGAACGCGCCGGGGCCGAGGGCCTTGATGCGCTGGTTGCCGCCATGGTCCGTATCCAGATCGCGGTCATCGCCGAACAGGCCCGCGCCGAACCGCCACTGGCCTCCGTTATCCCAACTCAGTCCGATACCGCCGTGCAGACCGAGGTCGTCGCCGTTGAGTTCGATGTTCGTACCCACTGAGCCGATCATCCACAAATCCAGCCTGCCCGGCATGTCGTCGCCGCTCGACAGACCGGTCTCGGCTCCGGCGGCGGAGGGAGCACCGCCGGTACCGGTGCCGGTCACGGAAAAATGCATGCCCTGACCCACGGCCGCGCTGCCCAGCCGGCTCATGGACAATTGGCCCATGTTGGCCACGGACGGCCCGACCTGCCCCATGGCCCCGAGGGATTGGTCGAGCTCGCCCACCGTGATCACGCCACTACCGCCACTGTCACCGCCAGCAGTCCCGGAGACATTGGCGATGAAGACGCGCCCGGTATTGGTGGTGCCGACGATGATGGTTCCGTCATCGGACAACCCGGTGGCGTTCACCAGATAGGCATCGTTGGAAACGGTCACGCCTTTGCCCGTCAAAACATCATAAAGCGTGGCAAGGGTGTAGGAGGAATCAGCTCCTGTCCATACGGCGGCCTGGCTTACAGTACTGCCCACGATGACCGTGCCATCGCTGTTAACGGCATTGGCACTGGACTCCGCGCCCGGGAGGACCGTCAGGACATTCCCCACCAAATCCCACCGGGCTGCAGAGGGACCGAACCCGGCGTCCACATGGCCGACCCCGACCTGGCAGTCGGCGGAAACATCCTGACCAACGCCCGAAGTGTACGTCGTGGAGCCATCGACAAGAGACAGGGTCGTGATGTTGGCACCACCGCCGCTCAGGAACTGATAGGACCGGGGTTTGTTGGAGGTACTCGCCCCCACGCCCATAATCGTGCCGTCGCTGCTGCCTTTGAGTGCGTTTATTGTCCCTTTGGTGTTGGTGGTAGTTTTTGTTGCGGTACTCCAAAACCTGTCGGGAGAGGTCCAGACGGCAATGCTGCCGTAGGAATCGACACCACCGACCGTGAGCCCGTCCGGAGTCATCGCGGACAAGCTGGCCATGTCCGTAAGAACATCCGAAAGGCAATTGCTGCTAGTAAAGCCATCCCAACTGTACACCAAATAGTACTTGGAGTTTGCGGAATTGTATCCCAGAGCACGCTTTCCGTCCGAGGACAAGTCATACACTTCAGTGAGCGTCAGGAAGGCGGAGCTATCAAAGTTATCGCGGGTCACTTTTTCGCTTCCATAACTGAAATATGCGACACTGCCTCCGTCCGGACTGACTACCGGGTCCGAACCGGTCTTGGTGGACAATCCTGCGGCCAGCACCGGCGAGCCGAGCAGCAGGATCAACAGCAGTTGCAGCGCTAGCGCGCATACGCGGTAGAGCTTGAACGGGGAATGAAAACGGGGGGCGTGCAACACGGGTGTCTCCTCACAGGTGGCGTGCGCGCCTCATGCCATACGGCGCGCACGGTATTCGCGTTTCCTGCCGGTGCGTGCGGTCCAAAGCCAACCAATCGTTTTTGCTGGTTTTTGGAAGCGACGCGCCAGGGCATAGCGCACCCCTACCCATGCGACCGGGACGCCGCAATATCACCATGGGTGATATCGAAAATTAAGAACTGTTATTTCAATGTGTTGATAGATAAAATTTCTTTATTCCGGGGTATTTCCCGGCAACCGGACGCAACAAAAACGGCGCCGGAGGTGCTCCCACGCCGTTCTCTTGCCTCAATAGGGGGACTTCCGGCCCCTTACAGGAGCCCTTCCTTGTCCATGAGATACTGCTTGAGTTGCTCGCGGTTGTTGACACCGAGCTTCTTGAACAGGGCTGCGAAATAGCGTTTCACCGTGCTCTGTGCCAGGCCCAGGGCGTCGGCGATGCTCTTGTACGTCATACCGGTCATGCCCAGGCGGGCCAGCTCGCGTTCACGGGGCGTAAGCGCGGTTTCGTTCTCCGGGAAGAACCGGGAAATGATCGAGTTGCGGGCCTTTTCAAACGCGGCGGACAGCTGCAGGATGCGTCGGATGTCGTACCCGTAGGTCTCGTCGTCCTTGAGGCTCTTCAACTGGGGCAGGAAACCGGCGATCGTCGCGAAGGGGATGTAGATCCTGTCCGGGAGTGCCAGGTCCAGAGCGGCGAAAAGCGCATCGTCCGAATCGGCCCACAGCCCAAGTGCAGCGTTACCGGCAGCCACGAACAGGTGGGCGTGGATGGAGAACATCAGGTTCGCGGCGAACTGCCCCTTCTCCAGGAGCAGGGAGAAACGTCCGACCAGCTCGGCATATTCGCCGGCCAGGAGCAACACGCCGCCCAGAAGCACATAGGACGCTCCCCCGGCAAAGGCATAGAATCTTTCGTCACCGCCCTTGGCCAACCAGCCGGGGACGTCCTCCAGACGATGCAGGGTCGCGTGCAGCAGGCCGGAACACAGATCCACGGTATGCAGCAGGGAAAAGGTCTTCTTCTCCTCCACGCGTTCGCGCATGGTCCGCAGCTGGTCCATGGTCTGGTCGTAATCGCCGTGCATCATGCTCAAACGGGCGAGCAGAAACCGGGCGCAGACCTCGATACCGGTCTGGCCGTGGGCCAGGGACAGGGACAGCCCGCGATGGACCGACACGGCCGCGGCCTCGAAATCTCCCGCGTTATACCGGGCCTCGGCCAGGATGACATCCTCGGCCCCGGCCCCGTGCATACCGGTCAGCCGACAATATTGCGGCAGGCACTTGCGCATCTGCTCCAGGGTCTGCTCCAGGGTGCCGGGTTCGCGATGGAACATGTACAGGACCGACGGCGACCCCAGTGTCCACGGGTTCCGGCCGAACATGCGGCTCTGCCGCACGCCGCCGCGCCGGAAAAATTCACCCGCCCGCTCATGATGGACGGACATGGCCAGGATGTCGTTGTATTTGGTCAGTGACAGCAACAGTTCCATCTCGCCCCGCCAACCGTTGGCCTCGGCCCCGTCCTCGGGCAGGGAGGCGAAATAGCGGGCCAGACGGCCGATCAGGTCTCTGAGCGTCGGGATATCCCGGGCGCTGAGGGCAGCCATGGCATATCGAAACATGACCCCCGGATAACGCTCCATGAGAGCCGGGTCGAAAGTACGGAAAAGGGCCAGCAGCACGCCGTTGCCCTCGGTGACCTGCAGGCGGTCCACGACCGAGTTCAACAACTCCAGGGACTCGACCGCGTTGCCGATCTCGCCCAGCAGGGCGACGCCCTTTCGTATCTCGCCGTGCCGGATGAGCCACTCCGCGTTGCGCAGGCAGACTTCCCGCCGCTTGTCCAAAGGCATGAGCCTGTAACGATCCCGCAGAAAGCCACGGAAAAGCGCGTGCAGGGTATACACGCCGCTTACCGGGTCGTATCCAAGAAAGGCGTTTCGCTTGAGAACGTCCCCGAGCACCGTGCCGGCGTCGTCGCAAAAGAGCTCGGCCTGTGCCAGGGTGAAACTTTCCAGGGGCGCAAGCACCAGAAGCAGGAACTTCGCGTCACGCAGCCGATCGTAGACCTGGGTCTCCAGCAGTACGGACAGCTCCGTGGGCGCGGCCAACTGCCCATGCCGGGCATAGTGCAGCAGGTAAAGATACAAGGCGCTGATCCAGCCGCCCGTTGCCGCGAGCAGCCGGTCTGCCTCGTCCTCTTCCAACGAAACCCCGCACAACTCGAAATAGTTGCCGACTTCCTCACGGGTGAAGGCGAAGCCGTCGGGCCCGATCTCGGTCACAGTCCCCTTGAGCAGAGGCTCGGCCAGAGTCTGTACCGGCGAGTGGCGGGAGATGAACACGATGGGCGGGAACTCGCCCTGCCGGACCAGCAGCAGACAAAGGCTCACGAGCCCCGAGGTCCTGGACTCCGGCAACAGGTGCACGTCGTCGAAGACCAAAACGCTCTGCGCGGGAAAATCGAAATGGGCGAGAATCTCGCGGGCCACGTCCAGCTTTGCGGGGTCATCGGGATAGCCGAGTTCCTCCAGCGCCTGCACGCCCTCGGCCCCGTCCGGCAGCTTCCGGCGCAGGACGTTGCAGAAGTCCCGCCAGAAGGCGTCCTGATCCCTGGTCATTATGGACACCCAGAGAGGACTGGCCTGTCGCTTCTCGAGATACTTCCGCACGGCCATGGTCTTGCCGTATCCCATGGGGGCATGAACCCAGGTTATCGGCCTGGCATGGATGGCGCTGAGAGAGCCCAACACCCGACGGCTATGGTACTGGACCGATGTATCCACCAAGGAGGAAAGATTTCTCATGAACTCGACACCGCCGGGAGCACGTCAAAATATTCAGCAAGGGGAAATCCCTACCAATTCACAGCCGGTCAGTCCAGTTTAACCATACACATCCAACGCCCTTGCCCCAAACCCGGTACCGACTCAAAACCTATGGCCGGTGGCGCCCATGACCTACGAGGAGAAGGGCCGAGACAGATCAGGATTTCAGTTTCAGGAAGTCGCCGTCGATGATCAGCAGCTTGACCCCGGTCTCGGTAACGGACCGGTGAGAGCTCAGATCATCGGAAACAATGTAGGACATGCCCGGCGTCAGGACCGAACTCGGCCCATCCTGCCGTTCATTGGTCACCTCGCCCTCCAGGCAATAGACGATGTGCCCCTTCTCGCACCAATGGTCCGCCCTGTACCCCTTGGAGTATTCCACGACCCGAACCCGCAACCCGTCGAATTGCAGCGTCTGCCAATAGGCGCCCCCGGTTTCTCCCTTGTGCTCCGTCCGGGGAACCGTGGACCAGTCCACGGTCTGAAAGGGGATGTTTTTCTTGCTCATATTCATTCCTCTTTATAATTTGTAATGCATTACCGATACGATACCTAAAGGGCCGAGTTCCACAAGTCATTTTCCAAGGCCGCAGACCGATGAAATCACCCTTTTGACTTGCCGTGGACTCTCAGGTAGGGGGGGATTCTCCTTCGGGGCTGACCGGGCTTTTCCCGGCGTTTGACCCCGCCGGATATCGCATCAAGCGAGGGAACAACCATGCAACGATCCATGGCCTGCAAGGATTTGGAATTTCTGGCCGACTTCAATTTTGCCAACTGTCTGGTCTGCGGCACCTGCGCCAACGTCTGCCCGACCACCGGGGCTCCGGGGCTGGACGGTCTCGACGCGCGCAAGGTCATGCGCATGCTGGCCAACGGGCTCGTGGACGAGGTCGTGGCTTCGGATTTCCCGTGGCTGTGCACGGGCTGCGGCCGGTGCACCGGAGCCTGCCCGGGCGGTATCGACATCACCTCGCTCATGGGCAAGCTCAAGGGGCTGCGGCCCCGCGACCAGGTGCCGGGTTCCCTGCACAAGGGCATGGTCAACAACCTGGAGACCGGCAACAATCTGGCCATTCCCCAGCAGGAATATTTCGAGTCCATGGCCGACCTGGGCAACGAACTGGCCGAGGAGGAATGTCCCGGCTTTTACGTGCCCATCGACAAACAGGGTGCGGACACCCTGTTCTTCCCCAACTCCAAGGAAGTGTACGGCGACTTCGAGGACCAGTTCTGGTGGTGGAAGATATTCTACGCGGCCAAGGAAAACTGGACCGTGCCCGGCCGCAACTGGGAAGCCGTTGACTGGGCTCTGTTCACCGGCAACGAGGAAGGCAACAAGGAGCTTGCCCGGCGCAAGATCGAGTACATGAAGGAGCACGAGATCGGCCGGATGATCATGCCCGACTGCGGCGGCGGCTCCTACGGCGCGCGCAAGGGCATGGCCAAGCTAGCCGAGGAGAACCCCGAAAACCGGGTGAATTTCCTCTACCTCTACGACTACCTCATCGAGGTCATTCGCGACGGCCGCATCAAGCTCGACAAGTCCGTGCACGCGGGCCGCAAATTCACCTTCCACGACTCCTGCAAGCACGGCCGGGAACTGCAGCGCACTTTCGGCAAAGGCTATTTCGAGGAGCCGCGCTGGATCATGCAGCAGTGCGTGGACGACTTCGTGGAGCTGACCCCCAACCGGGAGAAGAACTACTGCTGCGGCGCGGGCGGCGGCCTGTGGCCCCTGCCCTACGAGAAGCAGTCGGCCTGGCACGCCCGTATCAAGCAGCAGCAGATCGAGGACAGCGGGGCCGATGTGGTCGTCGTGGGCTGCTCCAACTGCCGCGACCAGCTCATGCGCCGCATCCCCAAGTTCTACCAGGATCGCAAGTACGAGGTGAAATACCTCTGGCAGCTGGTGGCCGAGGCGCTGGTCATAGAGCCCTGGGACAAGGAGCGCATCGACGCGGCCGAAGCCGAGGCCAAGGCCCAATGGGAATCCCTGGGCGTGGAACTGGATTGATCCCGGCATACTGATTAGATCATATAAAGCCCCGGACCGCTCGACAGCGGGCCGGGGCTTTTTCTTGCGATAGGGCAAAGTGCGGTGCTACGTTGGCCTCTCCACCGACCCCAACCCGGAGATCCCATGCAGTTCACCTTTGCCACGGCCTCGAAAATACTCTTTGCAACCGGAGCGGCGCAACGCATCCCTGAACTGGCCAAGGACCTGGGCAGCCGCCCCTGCCTGGTAACGGGCGGCAACCCCGAGCGCGCCCAATGGCTCGTGGACGGACTGACCCAAACCCTGTGCGCACCGCTGGTCGTGCCTGTCTCCGGCGAACCCGACACCGAAAGCGCGGCCAGGGCGGCCGAAATGGCCCGCCAAGCGGGTTGCGACGTGGTCATCGGTCTGGGCGGAGGGTCGGTCATGGACACGGCCAAGGTTGTGGCCGCGCTGATCACCAACACGGACGACATCTACGAATACCTGGAAGTGGTCGGCAGGGGAAAGCCCCTGACACAGCGCCCTGTCCCCCTGATCACCGCGCCGACCACCTCGGGCACGGGCTCCGAGGTCACGGCCAACGGCGTGCTGCTCAGCCGTGAGCACGGGGTCAAGGTCAGCCTGCGTTCCACGGACATGATCGCCGATGTGGCCGTGATAGACCCACAGCTCGCGGCGTCCATGCCGCCTCATGTCACTGCGGCCACGGGTATGGACGCCCTGACCCAGCTCATGGAGGCTTTCGTCACGCCCCTGAGTACGCCGATGACCGACGCCCTGTGCAGGGAGGGCCTGATGCGCGCGGCCACGGCCCTGCCGCTGGCATACGAGGACGGCGAGGACATGTCGGCCAGAGAAGACATGGCCCTGGCCGCCCTGCTGTCCGGCATCTGCCTGGCAAACGCCAAGCTCGGCGCGGTGCACGGGTTTGCCGCGCCCATCGGCGGCAAGAGCCATGCGCCACACGGCGCGGTCTGCGCCTCGCTGCTGCCCCATGTCATGGAGGCCAATCTGCGCGCCCTGCGTGAACGCGATCCCGATTCCCCGTCTCTGCACGCCTATCGGGAGATTGCGGTCATGCTGACTGCGGACGTTGCCTGCGACGCCGAGGACGGCGCGGCCTGGGTACGCGAACTCTGCGAGGACATGTCCATCCCGACCCTCGGGGAGCTGGGCGTTGAAAGCGCGGACTTCGGCGAGTTGGCTGATCAGGCGGCGAAGGCCAGCAGCATGAAGGGCAATCCGGTGGAGCTGACCCGCGAGGAATTGATCGCGATTCTTGAGGCGGCCTACTGACCCTGTCCCGCACGCCTGGGCGTCATTCCCAATAATCAGGCTGGATCATGGACCGGTGCTGCCAGGCATAGCGTCCTTTCCTTTTATTTTTTCCAATATCCTGGAATTTATCCCCAAAACCTGGCTCAATCGACGCCTTACACGGAAAGCCATTGAGGTTCGCCGCATTTGAAGCTATGCCAAGCACACGAAACATCTCTATCCGTGCATGTAAGAATATGCCTGAATACGGACGCAAAAACATAAAGGAGTGCATTTCATGAAAGTTCGAGCACAAGCCCCCAATACCAAGAATTCAACCAACTTCAATGCCGCCTCCGACAGCAAGACCACCGTGGGCACCACCCTGGAAAACCTGAAAGCCGCCATCAGCGGTGAGACCGGCGCCCACAACAAATATCTGGCCTTTGCCAAGGCCGCCAAGGAGCAGGGCTACGACCAGATCGCCCGCCTCTTCACTGCCACGGCTGCCGCCGAGCAGATTCATATCGACCTGGAGTATGGCCTGGTTGCCGACATGGACCCGGATTACGAAAAGCCCACGGTCGACGCGCCGGTTCCCGGCACCTGCGACCTGAACCTCATCTCCGGGGCCAACGGCGAGATCTACGAAACCTCGGACATGTACCCGTCCTTCATCAAGAAGGCCCAGGAAGAGGGAAACAACAAGGCTGTCATGGTGTTCTCGCGGGCCAAGCTTGCCGAATCGGTCCACGCAGAACGCTATCTGGCCGCATACAACGACCTCGACGCGCCGGACGACGAAAAGTTCTATCTTTGCCCGGTCTGTGGTTACATCCACAAGGGCGAGGACTTCGAAAAGTGCCCCATCTGTTTCAAGCAGAAGGACGGCTTCACCGCGTACTAAGCCACTCCACAGACTCCCTGCTTCTCCGCACGGAGCCTAGGCTACATGACAAAAAGCCTCGCAATGCCGGAACGCATTGCGAGGCTTTCATTTTTGCCGGGGAGAGATCGGTCGGCCTTGGGACCCGGGTTACGATACCAGGCGCGGCAGCAGCGGTCCCTTGGCCCGAGGCTTGCCCACCAACTGCGGCAGGAAGCGCTTGAGCAGCCAGATGGCGGGCAGGCAGGCCGCAAGCGAGAGCACCGTGAATCCGAAGGTCACGGCCGTCACCGCCGCCCAATGGTCCGGGAAGGTGCGAACATACCAGTCCGCGAACGGGCCATTGAAATAATGATAGAACACACCGTTCAGGCAGAACAGGACCAGCACGTTTTCCCCCAGGAACATGAGGAACCTGTTGGCCCCGGCGCTGCGCGCGACCAGCAGCAGAAACAGGCTCCCGGCCAGGGCGGTCAGCGGAAAGAGCAGCACGTTGCCGTGGCCCGAGGCTACGATGACCACGGCCTCGAACAGGCGAAACGGCCCCTTGTTCAGATCGAAGGTCAGGATGACGGCCAGCAGGCACATACCGGCTCCGACCAGGAACCGCCAACGGGGTTGCCCGCCGATGAACACCGACTCCCGGCGCATGAGCACACCGACCAGATAGAAGGCATAGGACACCGGCGCCTCCGGGATGAGCCAGTAGGTCGGGCCGGGGAGCAGCGTGACATGCAGGGTCAGGTAGTAGCCGCCCAGGTAGCAGACCAGCGCGGCCAGGGCGATCTTCAGCCCGGTATCCAGGAACCGGCCCACCACGAAGTGGATAAGCTCCACCACGACAAGGGCGGCCAGAAACCAGAGGGGGATGTTGAACAGGGGGAATCCCAGCAGCGTGTACCATAACCCCTTGAGATATTCCTCGCCCTTGGTCAGGTCGAGCAACGGGAAATGCCCGGCGAACAGCAGACTCAAAACCAGCAGCAGGGCCGAGAAAGCCACGTAGGGGACCAGCCGGGAAGCGGCCAGCCGTTTGAGGAAGCGGACCACGGGTAGACGCGCCTTTTCCGGAGCCAGGGTGAACCCGGCCAGCAGGAAGAAAAACGGCATGTGGAAGGAATAAATGAACTTGTACTGGGTGGCGGCCACCGGACTCTTCAGGTACATGATGCGCTCCACGGCATGTCCGTAGTAGACCAGGAACATGCCCAGGAACCGGGCGACATCCAGCATGGGGATGCGCCCGCCCGACCTCGCTTCGCTCGTCATCTCGCCTTCCTTTGGTTGCTTACTCCACCCAGCCGTAAGTCCGCTCCACGGCCTTCTTCCACCCGGCGTATTTCTCGGCACGGTCCTTTTCGTCCATGTTCGGCTGCCAGGTCTTGTCCTCTTCCCAGTTGTTGTAGAGTTCCTCGCGCCCGGACCAGAACCCGGAGGCGATGCCCGCTGCGTAGGCCGCGCCCAGGCAGGTGGTCTCGGCCACCTTGGGGCGGACCACAGGCACGTTGAGGATATCGGATTGGAATTGCATGAGCAGCTCGTTGTAGACCATGCCGCCGTCCGCCTTGAGGGATTTGAGTTCCACGCCGGAGTCCCGGTTCATGGCCTCGACAATGTCCTTGGTCTGATAGGCCGTGGCCTCGAGCACGGCCCGGGCGATATGGTTGCGGTTGATGTACCGGGTCAGGCCGACCATGACCCCGCGCGCGTCGGGCCGCCAGTACGGGGCGTACAGACCGGAGAAGGCGGGCACGATATACGAGCCGCCCGTGTCCTCGACCTTGGCGGCCAGCGCCTCGACCTCGGGCGCGGATTCGAACATCTTGAGGTTGTCGCGCAACCACTGGACCAGTGCTCCGGCGATGGCGATGGACCCTTCCAGGCAGTAGGACGGTTTGCGGTTGGAAAACTGATAGGCCAGGGTGGTTATAAGACCGTGCTTGGACTGGATGGGCTCATGCCCGGTGTGCATGAGCAGGAAGCAGCCGGTGCCGTAGGTGTTCTTGGCCTGGCCCGGCGCGAAGCAGGTCTGGCCGACCAGGGCGGCCTGCTGATCGCCCACCGCGCCGCAGACCGGTACGCGTGCGCCCAACGGTCCGCTCTCCGAGGTCGGCCCCCAGGTCCCTTCGTCGGACGACGGCACGATGCGCGCGAGCCCGCTCATGGGAACACCCAGGATCTTCATGATCTCCTCGTCCCAGGAAAGGGTCTTCAGGTCCATGAGCATGGTCCGGCTGGCGTTGGTCACGTCCGTGACGTGCGCCCCGCCCTTGGGCCCGCCGGTCAGCCACCAGATGATCCAGGTCTCGATGGTCCCGAACAGGGCGTCGCCCCGCTCTGCGGCCGCTCTGGCCTCGGGCACGTTGTCGAGAATCCAGCGGATCTTGGGGCCGGAAAAATAGGTCGCCACAGGCAGGCCGGTGGCCTCCCGGAAACGGTCCTGGCCGCCCTCTTCGGTCAGGGCCTTGCATATGTCGTGGGTCCGGGTGCACTGCCAGACGATGGCGTTATAGAACGGTTCGCCGGTGCAGCGGTCCCAGACCACGGTGGTCTCGCGCTGGTTGGTGATGCCGATGGCCGCCAGGTCGCTCCCCTTGAGCCCGGACTTGGTCAACGCGCCCCGGATGACCTCGCCGGTGTTCCGCCAGATCTCCATGGGGTCGTGCTCCACCCAGCCGGGCTTGGGGTAGATCTGGCGGTGCTCCTTCTGGTCCTGGCCGACTATGCGGCCCCGCTCGTCAAAGATGATGAACCGGCTGCTGGTGGTTCCCGAATCGACGGCTCCGACATATTTGGCCATGGTCGCTGCTCCTTGTGGTCAGGGTATGGGGAATCCCCCGCATATCATGAAACGTCTTTGGATAAAACAGATTTGGCCCAGGGTATGCGGTTGCGGGAAAGACCGAGCCGGGCCTCCTCGAACCCCAGGGCCGCGCCGACCAGTTGGCTGACAAGCACGGCCGGGGGCATGGTCCGCCAGGGGCTATTGAACGGATGGCGGTCCCGCTCCACGTCGAACTGCATCTGGCAATAAGTGCAGGCCGTGGCAAGGACATGCGCTCCGGCATCGTTCGCGCTCTCCAGCTTGCGGCGCATCAACGATTCGCTGATGACGTCATCGCGCCCTCGCAGGGGGTGACCGCAACATTCCAGGCGCAGAGCCCAGTCAACGGTCTGGGCCCCAAGGGCGGTGACCACCCGCTCGAACACGGTGGGGGCCAACGGATCATCGAATCCGGTGACCTTGCCGGGCCGAAGCGCGTGGCAGCCGTAGTGGCAGGCCACCTTGACCCCGTACAGGGGCAGAGTCGCCCGTTCGGCCAGGGTCTCCGCGCCCACGTCGCTGTCCAGAACGGTCAGCAGATGGCGAACCTCGAAACGCTGCGGCATGGCCAGCCCCTCTCGGGCCAGCAGCCCCTCGACCTCCCCGGCCAGATAGGCGTTCTCATGCAGGCGCGAGGCCGCATACTTGAGGTTGCCGAAACAGCATTTGCACGGGGTCATGATCGGCACCCCGGCCCGTTCGGCCAGGGCGAAGTTGCACGCCGCCGAAAACACGGAGGCCAGTTCGCTTTCGTGGCGCACCGGATAGCCGCAGCAGTTGAACTCGATATCCACCAGTTCCACGTCCAGGGAGCGGCACACGGCCCGGACCGAATCCCCGTACTGGGGCAGATGATGGGGAATCTTGCATCCCGGGAAATAGGCGTAGCGCATCAAGCCTCCTCGCCCCCGGCCTGACGCAGTCGCGCGGCCGCGGTATTGCGCAGTTCATAGAGCACATCGGCCACGCGGATGTCCTGCGGGCAATGCTCCTGGCACTTGTAGCAGGTGGTGCAGCTCCAGACCATGCGCACTCCGAGCGCCTCATCCTTCAGCCCCATGCGCAGCAGGTTCATGATCTGCTGAGGCAACAGGTCCAGATCGCGCGACGGGTCTTCGCTGACCGCCACCACCGGACAAACGCTGGTGCAGGTGGTGCACTGCACGCAGGCCCAGAACGACTCGCGCTTGTCGGCCAGCCCCTCGGGCTCGATCTGACAGCAGATGGCGCTGCGGGCGGCAACCGTCATGGACCGGACCGCCTGGTTCGGGTCCGGAACGGACGCGGCGGCCAGGGGTTTGGATGACAGCCACAGGTCCTGCAGATTGATGCCCGCCGGGCAGATGTCGGTGCAGCGCAGGCACTCGGAACAGATGCGGCTGCCTTCGGCGAACCGCTCCAATCCAAGACCGGACAATTCCCGGTCGCGGAACGCCTTGAGCGATGCGAGCTTTTCCGAGGGCAGAATGTCCGGGTTGCCCAGCGCGGTGAAGGACGGGGCCACGCTGCAGTGCAGGCTGCACTCGCCGCAACGGGTGCAGGCGTCCAGTCCCAACCCGCGGGCCACGCGGCTGCCGGGACGGCCACGGTCACGCCGCCCTTTGCGCGCGGCCAGATTGGCCGGGGTGGTCAAAGGGTGCAGGAACTTGGCGTACGGCAACGCCGCCAGCCCCACCAGACAGAAAAGAATGTGCACGTACCAGAAAACGCGGTCCGCACGGCTGCGGTTCATGGCCGGAGCCAGAGGCGTGAGTGCGGCGGCCAGAGGCTTGGAGATGAAGGCCGAGGCGGTGTCGCTGTGGCAGGCCGTACAGCTCTCGTCGTTGACCTCGAGCCCCTGCTCCACCCGCTCCGGCGTGACCAGCCTGTCGGACGGGAAGACCACGCCGAACCGGTCGGCCCAGGCCGCCTTGAGCGCGGTGGCCTCGGGGCCGCCCTCGTACACGCCGTATTCGGCCACCATGGCGTCGAACATGGCCGGGGAGATGATCTTGGAGGCCTCGAGCAGAAACCCCGAGCCCACGATGCCGCCGACCACGAGCAGGAGCGCCCAGTCCTGAAACCGGGAGAGCATGAACAGTCGCCTGTCGCGCACGCGGCGCACAACCATAAGGGCCAGCCCGATGAGAACCAGCCCGCCCAGCAGGTCGCGAAGGGGCTGCCAGGGATTCAGGGTCGGTTCGTAGCCCGGGAAGAGATTGGCCGTGACCAGCCCCCCCATGGCGTGAAACAGAAGCAGTCCCATGAATCCGTAGAAGACCAGACAGTGAGCCAGCCAGCGCAGCTTGCCGGTCCGGCCCGCGCGCCCGAGCAGCAGGACATCCAGGACAACGGCCTTGATTATGGCCAGGAACGACCTGGCCGTACCCTGTCTGGAAACAGGGCCGCTCCAGTCCGGACCGGATCGCCACCGGGCCACTCTGCGGACCAGAAAGGCAAGGCAGACCACAGAGGCGACAATCAAACCAATGTCCAAGAAATCCATACTGTTGTCCTTATACCAAATTAATCAGCTCCCTGCACCAGCCCCTGCACGGCCCGCCAGGCCGAGGTGATGGCCAGCCCGGCACCGCACTTCATGCGCATCCAATCCTGATGGGCCAGGATGGCCCCGGCTGCGAACAGCCGCTCATGGGCGGGCCGACCGTCCCTGGCCAAGGGCCGGAACAGGTCGTCCACCTCAAGGCCGGACGCGTTGGCCGCGTGCCCATCCGTATTGAAGAATTCCTTGTTGTGCCACTGCTCCCGGGTCTCAGGCTGGATCACGGGCAGATCGAAGACCGCTTCACGAATGGTGTGGCGATCCGCCACAAGTCCCTTTCCGAAGAAACGGCCCGTGGCCAGGATGGCCGCCTTGGCGCGCACCTCGGTTCTGCCGCCGCCCCTGCCCACCACGAAGCGAAAGCCCTCTTCATCCACCTCGGCTTCGGTCACCGTGGCCTGTGACAGGGTGCGCACGCCAAGCGCAGGCAAGCCCCGGTCAAAGGCCCCGCGCAACCTCGGTCCAGCGATGGACGGCGGGATGGTCGGGATCTCGAAGACCTGACGCCCGGTCAGTTCCTCAAGGTGGTCGATGACCCGGCCCGGATCGATCAGGCCGAGCACGGCCGGAAAGCCCAGATACTCGGCGTCTTCCAGATGCGGGGCCACGGCCTCGGCCAGCTTTTCCCGGTACTTGGGGTCGGCCAGAGCCCAGGCCATGTGCTCGGGGTAGAGTTCGCCGCTGCCCCTGGGGAAGGTCACTCGCGCGGTGCGCAGCCCCGGCCAGGTCTCCTTGCGCATCTCCACCAGCTGGCTGCCGCTGAACCCTTTGAGCCCGAAGAAATCCACGATAAGCGTGGGGGCCGCGCTCTCCAGAGCGAGGACACCCTTCCAGGCGGTACGCGGCACGCGCCAGGTGCGCTTGACCGTACCCACGGGGGTCAGCGCCCGGCAGTTGCGGTCGTTGTGGCCGGTGTAATCGAGGCCCTGGGAGGCCAGGAAATCCGTGAAGTCATTAATGGCCGCTTCCATGTCCGGCCGGGCCATGCGGGCGTATGGGTGCCTGGGACAGTCCCGGGACAAGGCCTCGACCGCCGCCCACGGGTCGTCCCAGCGGATTCCCTCGGCCACCGGGTGCACGCCCATGAGGTCGATGAAACCGGTGCTGAAATCAATGCCGCCGGTGACGCCGGATTGGGCAACGGAGAGTCCGGCCTTGGCCGCAAACAGGGAGGCGGCCATGCCCGCGAATCCCGCGCCGATGACCATGACGTCATATGTGTTCCCGCTCACAGGTCACCTCCGTCGTCGCGCGCGTCCGCTTCCAATTCCAGATCCAGAGCGCCGCAATACAGGGCCTCCTGCAGGTCGGCCTGAACCAGGGGCAGCCCCCAGAGGACCGGCCGCAGACCGCGCCAACGCCTGCGGGTGAAGGCGTGCATCTCATGCACGCCGCGCAGGCCGGAAACATAGCCTTCGTCGTAGAGGTGGCCGGTGACGCGCAGGCCGCAGAACCCGCCCTGGCAAGGCCCCTTGCCCACGCGGCTGCGCAGCCCGATGCTGTTCAGCAGCGAGGAGCCGTGCTGGCCGTCCATGCCGTCGATGATCTGGTTGACCGCCTTGCGCGAAACCATTTCACATTCGCACAAAATGATGTCGTCCTTGTCGCGCTCGCCTATCCACCGCTTGGGTCCCAGCCCCGGCTCGGTCCACTCGCCCCGGGTCGAGGCGGGCAGCGGTTCGGTGCGGGTGAGACAGGGTGCGTTCATACCGAGCTTGGCGCAAATCAGGTCTCCGGTCCGCTCGGCCATGAGCCGATAGGTGGTCAGTTTGCCGCCGGTGATGGTCACGAAATTCTCCACGCTGTCCTTGGCGTGGTCGATGAGCGAGAAATTACGGCTCACGCTGCGCGCGTCGCCTGCCCCGGCCACCAGGACCAGGGGGCGTACGCCCGCGTAGGCCCGGATGTAGCGGGTGGTTTCCAGCACCGGGATCATGGCCCGGGCATCGTCGATGATGGCGTCGGCCTCGGCCACGGTGGGGCGGCACAGGTCGGGCGAATCGATGGTCACCGAGGTGGTCCCGAGCACGGAGACCGTGCCGCCGGGCACCAGAATGTCGGAGTCCGCTGCCTTGCGCAGCCGGTTGACCACGCGTGTGGTCAGGCGGTCCTGGGTGACCAGCAGGCTCCCCGAGGAATAGAGGATGTCTATGTGCGCTCCGGCCAGCGCGGCGACCATTCCGGCCCAGGCTCCCGTGGCGTTGACCACGATCTCGGCCTCGACCGCGAACCGCTCGCCGGTGGACTGGTCCAGAAAGAGGGAGCGGGCGATACGCCCGTTGTCTCGCTCAAACTCGACCAGCTTGGCGTTGCGCAGATAGTGCGCCCCCTTATCCACGGCCTGGGCCAGATTGTCCAGGGAGAGCATGAACGGGTCCACGGACGCGTCTTCAGTGGCGTAGGCCGCTATCAGCCTGTCGGACAGCGTGGGTTCCAGGTGCCGGGCCTCGTCCAGGTCCAGAGAATGTGTCGGGACGGTGCTGGCCGCGCACATGGACTCGAAATTCGCTATATAATTTTCGTCGTCGCCCTCGACGGCCACGAACAGCCCGCCCGTGTCCTCGATGCATTGCGGAGCCAGCCGCTTGAGCAGTTCGCTCTCCTCGCGGCACTCGATGGCCGCTGCCGCGTCCGAGGCCACATAGCGCGCCCCGCTGTGCAGCAACCCGTGGTTGCCGCCCGAGGCTCCGGCGTTGATGTCCCGGCGCTCGGCCAGCAGACAGTCCACGCCCCGCAGGGCCAGATCGCGAGCCAGACCGGTTCCGGTCGCCCCGCCGCCGAGTATGAGTACCCGGGTTTCCATGGTCTTCATTGTCCTTTCGACCCCTCTTCCATTTATATGAATCACGCAGTGCGGATTTTCATTTTCTCTTGTAGCAAAAAAACGAACATGATATGAACACAAACCGACATTCCAAATCAAAATTACGGGTGATCTTATCCCAAAATCGGGAATTGGTCACTATCAATTTTCACTTTCCAACACAAGAGCCAACTGTTTTCCGTTCACAATCGAACAAAGCGAACAATAAATGAAAGAAAAAATGAACACTGAGTCCGCCGTGGAGGCAGGGGATAAAAGCGGGCTGCACGCCTCGGTACGCAGCCGCCGGGCCAGAATCGTCACCCTTGTCCGCGAACAGGGGTTCATGGCCATAGGCACTTTGGCGGAAACCTTCGACGTCACCCCACAGACCATCCGCCGCGACATCAACGCCCTGACCGGCCAGGGGCTGCTGCAACGCCACCATGGCGGGGCCGGTCCCGTGCTGAGCACCGAGAACGTCGATTACACGAACCGCAAGATCCTCTGTCTGCGCGAAAAGCAGATCATCGCCCAACTGGTGGCCAGGAACATCCCGTCCCGATCCTCCCTGTTCATCAACATGGGCACCACCAACGAGGAAGTGGCCAAGGCCCTGACCCGGCACGACCGCCTGCGGGTCATCACCAACAATCTCAACGTAGCGAAAACATTGAGTACCAACGAGGGGTTGGAGGTCATCGTGGCCGGTGGCGTGGTCCGCCACAAGGACGGCGGCATCGTCGGCGAATCCACCATCGAGTTCATTCGCCAGTTCAAGGTGGACTACGGGATCATCGGCATCAGCGGCGTGGACCTCGACGGCACCCTGCTCGACTTCGACTACCGTGAGGTCACCGCGGCCCGCTCTATCATGGACAACTCGCGCAAGGTTTTTCTGGTCACCGACCACAGCAAGTTCGGACGCAACGCCATGGTCCGGCTGGGCAACATCAAGGAGGTGGACGCCATGTTCACCGACGAAACGCCGCCCGCCGAGTTGGTGGAGGTCATGAAACAGAACGGGGTGGAACTGCACGTGGCGAAATAACGATACATCCATCCCTATATTAGGCCCGGGAGGTGCAAATTTCCTGATTTTCGCTTGCGAACATTTTGTAGCGATGTTACGCTATAAGGTGACTAATCAGAACAGTTTTGACCGCAATCGATCACCCGGAGACCTAACATGGGGCTTAAACTCAACGGCATCGGCAAAACGGTTGGAAGAGAGATTCACCTCAAAGACATAGATCTCGAATTCGAATCCGGTTCCCGCTACGTGGTGCTCGGCCGCACCCTGGCGGGAAAGACCTCGCTCCTGCGCATCATGGCCGGGCTGGACAGGCCGACCACCGGCACGGTGGAGGCGAACGGCGTGGACGTGACCGGCGTATCGGTGCGCAAGCGCAGCGTCGCCATGGTCTACCAGCAATTCATCAACTACCCTTCCCAGACAATCTACGACAACATCGCCTCGCCGCTGGCCATCCACGGTCTGCCCAAGGAGGAAATCCACACACGCGTCATGCAGGCCGCGTCCATGCTGCACATCGACAACATGCTGGACCGGCTGCCCGCCGAGCTGTCCGGCGGTCAACAGCAGCGCACGGCCATCGCCCGGGCTCTGGTCAAGGACGTGGATCTGCTGCTCCTGGACGAGCCTCTGGTCAACCTCGACTACAAACTGCGCGAGGAACTGCGCGACGAACTGCGCAAGATCTTCCGGGCCCGCGACTCGGTGGTCGTCTACACCACCACCGAGCCCACCGAGGCGCTCATGCTCGGCGGCAACGTCATCGTCATGCACGAGGGCGAAGTCCTGCAGGTGGGGCCAACGGCGGAAGTATTCCTGCACCCGGCCAACACCCGCGTGGCCGAAGTCTTCAGCGACCCGCCCATCAACTTCATCAACGGTTCGCTGGACGACGGCAAGGTCAACATCGGCCACGCCCTGTCCCTGCCCGTACCCCGGACCATGTCCGATCTCCCCGCGGGGGAATACACCTTCGGCATCCGCGCCAGCCAGCTCAACCTGAAATGCGAGGACGAGGAATGTGCCCGCATCCAGGGGCAGATCGGACTGGCCGAAATCAACGGTTCCGAGACTTTTGTCCACTTCAATTACGGCGGCGACTCCCTGGTGGTCCAGGAGAACGGCGTCCATTCCTTCGAAGTGGGCAACCAGGTGTCGGTCTATGTCCGGCCCGAGGCCTTCTACGTCTTCAACGCCACGGGCGATCTCGTTATCGCGCCGGCCAACCAGTGACAGGTTCTCCATGGCACGCATCGAACTAAACGAAATCAAGCACAGCTACCTGCCCGATCCTTCGGGTGAGCAGGACTTCGCGCTCAAGCGCATCCATACGGTCTGGGAGGACGGCGGGGCCTACGCCCTGCTCGGCCCCTCGGGCTGCGGCAAGACCACCATGCTGAACATCATCTCCGGTCTGCTCAAACCGTCCCACGGGTCCATCCTCTACGACGGGACCGACGTGTCGGCCATGCAGCCGGAACAGCGCAACATCGCCCAGGTGTTCCAGTTCCCGGTGCTCTACGACACCATGACCGTGTACGACAATCTGGCCTTCCCCCTGCGCAACCGCGGAGTGGACAAGCTGAGCATCCGTGAACGGGTCATGGAGATCGCCGAAGCCCTGGACCTGACCCAGGACCTGAACAAGCGGGCCGCGAACCTGTCGGCCGACGCCAAGCAGAAGATCTCGTTGGGACGAGGACTGGTGCGCAGCGACGTCGCGGCCATCCTGTTCGACGAACCCCTGACCGTCATCGACCCCCACCTGAAGTGGGACCTGCGACGCAAGCTCAAGGAAATTCACACCAAGTTCAATCTGACCATGATCTACGTGACGCACGACCAGGTGGAGGCCATGACCTTCGCGGACAAGATCGTGGTCATGTACGAAGGCGAGATCGTCCAGATGGGTACGCCCCAGGAGTTGTTCGAGAACCCGGAGCACACCTTTGTCGGCTACTTCATCGGCAGCCCGGGCATGAACTTCCTGGACTGCACCATGGACGGACACATCGCACGCGTCGGCAGCGTGAATATTCCGCTGCTGCCCTCGATGGCGAACATGTGCACCGGCCAGAATCTCAGGATCGGCATCCGTCCCATGTACGTGGGACTGCACGACGGCCCTGTCGAGCACGGCATAGAGGGCACGGTCGTCGGGGTTGAGGACCAGGGCTTCTGCAAGATCGTGACCGCGACCTTCAACGGCAGCGAGATCAAGGCCAGGGTCAACGAAAACGGGGCCGTGCCCGACGGCAAGTGCTGGATTTCGCTCCCGCCTGAAAAAGTCAAACTCTACTGTGACGAGCGGCTGGTCCGACAGGGGGATTCCCAATGAACAAATGGCAAGACAACAAGGCATGGTTCCTGGTTCTTCCTGTCTTCGTGATCGTGGCCTTCTCGGCCATCATCCCGCTGATGACCGTGGTCAACTACTCGGTCCAGGACATCTTCGGACCGGGACAGCGTTTCTTCGTGGGCGTGGAATGGTTCCGGGACGTTCTTCTGGACGAACGCCTGCATGACGCCCTGTTCAAGCAGCTGGCCTTTTCCTTCATGGTCCTGCTGACCGAAATTCCGCTGGGCATCGTCATCGCCCTGATGATGCCCAAGAAGGGCTGGACCGCCTCGGCCTGTCTGGTCATCCTGGCCCTGCCCCTGCTCATCCCCTGGAACGTCATCGGGACCATCTGGATCATCTTCACCCGGCCCGACATCGGCCTCTTCGGAGCCATCGTCAACAACGCGGGCATCGCCTTCGACCACACGGCCTCGCCGGTGGACGCCTGGATCACCCTGATGCTCATGGAGATATGGCACTGGACACCGCTGGTGGCCCTGCTGGCCTACGCCGGTCTTCGGGCCATTCCCGAGGCCTATTATCAGGCGGCCAAAATCGACGGCGCGTCGAGCTGGGCGGTCTTCCGCTACATCCAGCTGCCCAAGATGCGCGGGGTGCTGACCATCGCCCTGCTGCTGCGCTTCATGGACAGCTTCCTGATCTACGCCGAACCGTTCGTCCTGACAGGCGGCGGGCCGGGCAACACGACCACGTTCCTGTCCATCTATCTGGTCAAGATCGCCGTGGGCCAGTTCGACCTCGGTCCGGCCGCGGCCTTTTCGCTCATCTACTTCCTCATCATCCTGCTGTTCTGCTGGCTGTTCTATCAGGCCCTGCAGGCGGTCGGCACGGGAGACAAGGCATGAAACTGAAAAAACGACACCTCGGGCTGATCGCCTACCTGATCATACTGTTTCTGCCCATCTACTGGATGCTGAACATGTCGTTTCGGACCAACGCGGACATCATGCGGTCGTTCTCGCTCATCCCGACCCATCCCACGCTGATCAACTACATGAAGATCTTCACGGATCCGTCCTGGTATTCCGGGTACATCAACTCGATCATCTACGTGACCATCAACACCGTGATCTCGCTGACCACAGCGCTGCCGGCGGCCTACGCCTTCTCGCGCTACCAGTTCATCGGCGACAAGCACGTCTTCTTCTGGCTGCTGACCAACCGCATGGCCCCGCCCGCGGTCTTCCTGCTGCCTTTCTTCCAACTCTACTCTACCTTCAACCTGATCGACACGCACATCGCGGTGGCCCTGTCCCACTGCCTGTTCAACGTGCCCCTGGCCGTCTGGATTCTGGAAGGATTCATGTCCGGCGTGCCCAGGGAGATCGACGAAACAGCCTTCATCGACGGTTACTCCTTCCCGCGCTTCTTCATCCGGGTGTTCATCCCGCTGATCCGAGCGGGCATCGGCGTGACCGCGTTCTTCTGCTTCATGTTCAGCTGGGTCGAGCTGCTGCTGGCCCGCACCCTGACGACCACCGCGGCCAAGCCCATCGCCGCGACCATGACCAGAACCGTCAGCGCAACCGGCCTCGACTGGGGGCTGCTCGCCGCTGCGGGTATCCTGACCATCGTGCCCGGCGCGCTGGTTATCTGGTTCGTCCGCAACCATCTGGCCAAGGGCTTTGCCCTGGGCAGGGTCTAGGAGGAGGCAATCATGAATCTCGAATGGATGGCATGGACACCGGTCACGGCCGGGTTCTTCCTGACCATTGCGGCCATTCTCGTCGGTATGGCCATCTGGGAGATCGTCTCCCCCTGTGTGGCCCGGCGGGGTTTTCTGCCGCTGACCACCACGCGCGGCGACCGCCTGTTCATCGGGTTGTTGGGCAGCGCATACATTCACCTGTCCTGGATCGGACTGACAACTTCACCTGTTTGGATCGCTACGGCTATATCCGTTTGTTTCCTGGTCATTATCATGCGGTGGGGATAGCAAGGCCGCGTGAAAACCACGATTGGGAAATGGGAGGAACGGCAATATTGGGTATTACGGCAGAGGTATTTTCTTAATCAGCATACGGAGGTACGTATGAAGTTGCGGCGTTTATTGATTACGGGAATGCTGACCCTGGCATTCCTCAGCCTCGCCACCGCCGGCATGGCGGACATGAAGGCAGCGGAGAAATGGGTGGACAGCGAGTTCCAGCCTTCGACGCTGAGCAAGGCTGAGCAGATGAAGGAAATGGAGTGGTTCATTAAGGCGGCCGCTCCCTACAAAGGAATGGAAATCAAGGTCGTTTCCGAGACCATCCCCACCCACGAGTACGAATCCAAGGTACTCGCCAAGGCATTTTACGAGATCACCGGCATCAAGGTCACCCACGACCTGATCCAGGAAGGTGACGTCATCGAGAAACTCCAGGTCCAGTTCCAGTCCGGCGAGAACGTTTTCGACGGCTACATCAACGACTCGGACCTCATCGGGACCCACTTCCGCTCCGGCAAGGTCGTCAACCTGACCGACTGGATGACGGGCGAAGGCAAGGACGTGACCCTGCCCACCCTGGACATCGACGACTTCATGGGCAAGTCCTTCACCACCGGCCCCGACGGCAAGCTTTACCAGCTGCCCGACCAGCAGTTCGCCAACCTCTACTGGTTCCGTTACGACTGGTTCAAGAAGCCCGAGCTTCGCAAGGCCTTCAAGGACAAGTACGGCTACGAACTGGGCGTGCCGGTCAACTGGTCCGCTTACGAAGACATCGCCGAATTCTTCACCAACGACGTGCGTGAAATCGACGGCGTGGCCATCTACGGTCACATGGACTACGGCAAGAAGGCTCCGGACCTCGGCTGGCGTTTCACCGACGCATGGCTGTCCATGGCCGGTGCCGGCGACAAGGGTCTGCCCAACGGCAAGCCCGTGGACGAATGGGGCATCCGTGTGGAAGACTGCCGTCCGGTGGGTTCCTCCGTGTCCCGCGGCGGCGCCACCAACGGCCCGGCCGCCAAGTACGCCCTGCGCAAGTACATGGACTGGCTGCGCAAGTACGCCCCTCCGGGCGCGCTCGGCATGGACTTCTACCAGTCCCTGCCGTACCTGGCCAAGGGTAACGTGGCCCAGCAGATCTTCTGGTACACCGCCTTCACCGCCTCCATGGTCGAGAAGGGCACCCCTGTGGTCAACGCCGATGGCACCCCCAAGTGGCGCATGGCTCCGTCCCCGCACGGCCCCTACTGGGAAAAGGGCCAGAAGCTCGGCTATCAGGACTGCGGTTCCTGGACCCTCCTGAAGTCCACTCCGGTGGATCGCCGCAAGGCAGCCTGGCTGTTCGCCCAGTTCTGCGTCTCCAAGTCCGTGTCCCTGAAGAAGGCCCACGTCGGGCTGACTCCTATCCGGGATTCCGACATCCACGACGAATCCTTCACCAAGCGCGCCCCCATGCTCGGCGGCCTGGTGGAATTCTACCGCTCCCCGGCCCGCGTGTCCTGGACCCCCACCGGCACCAACGTCCCCGACTACCCCAAGCTGGCTCAGCTCTGGTGGCAGAACATCGGTGAGGCCGTTGCCGGCGAAGTCACCGTGGACACCGCCATGGACAACCTGGCGGCCGAACAGGACAAGATCATGATGCGCCTGGAACGCGCTAAGGTGCTGAGCATCTGCGGTCCCAAGCTCAACGAGCCCAAGGACGAGTCCTACTGGCTCAACCAGCCCGGCGCTCCCAAAGCCAAGTTGGCCAACGAAAAGCCCCAGGGCGAGACCGTCGACTACGACGAGCTGATCAAGGCCTGGAAGCAAGGCAAGGCCACCATGTAACTCGGCCCTCAAGCCAAAAGACAAGGGGCACCCCAACGGGTGCCCCTTTTTTGTTGCATACAGGAAGTCGTTCACAAAGAACCGAAGCGCGAATACTCGATTCGGCACCTCTCCAAAAATTCACCATCTCTTAATACAACGAGTATTACCAATTGACATATTTATTGATAAATATTAAAAATAAAAATAGATATATCGTGTAAATTGAGGTTCTTGGTATGCTTGTCCCAAACAGCCCCTCGACTCAGACGACACACCACAAAGTCTGGCCTTTGTTCCTCATGGGGCTGGGCATAGCTATCTTCAGCGCTTTTGCGGTCTCAAGAATGGGCCACCCTTTCGAGTTGGACGAGTCCTGTTCCATCCTCAAGGCGCAATTCTCCTTTGAAAACCTCATAAACTACCTGAAAAACGACGGCCATACGCCACTCTATTACCTGCAGTTGAAGGCGTGGTTATGGATGTTCGGCTTATCCGAGATTTCCGCACGGATGTTCTCGCTACTAACCCAGTTGGGAGCGGCGGTCCTGCTCTTCCTTCACGGCAGATTGATACTCCGGTCCTCATGGGCTGGCGCCTTTGCGGTAATCCTGTTCCTTATGGGCACGACCACCATGAAAACCGCGCTGTTCGTCAAGATGTACCCGCTCATGGCCCTGCTCACGGCCCTTTCGATCATATTGACGCAACTGGCTGTGACGACGGGGAAAAGAATATTTTTCATTCTCACTGCGCTCACAATCTGTGCGGCATCGTTTACCAACAGCATGTTTTTCTTTGTCGTCATAGGGCTGATAGTCGCTTCGGCAATCCATGGACGAATGCACTTCCTGCGCGTCATCGTCAGTTGTGTGGCCGGACTCGTCCCCTACATGCTGCTGTGGCTTCCCATCGCCATGGGGCAGGCACATAACGGGTCCATCGACTGGATACGACAGAGCACGCTCATGGACCCCATACGCGACATCTACAATCTTTTCCGCCCTGCCACCCTGTTTCTCCCTTTAATCGTCATCGTGGCAGTGGATTCGACTGGTTTTTCCCCTTGGCGACGAGTCCACGCGCTGTGGCGAACCCTTTCATCGGCCCTAACGGATAAGCAGATCCTTTTTCCCGTAATCATGTTCGGGGCTTCTTTCGGCGCATTCTGTGCCACGTCGTTTCTGGTCAAGCCCCTCCTGGCCATTCCCAGGTACGGAATAATCTTTCTTCCCATGCTCTCGATTGCGGGTGGAGCACTGATGGCCCACCTCAAATATCGCAGGCTTACAGCCGTGTTGCTGGGCAGCCTCATGATAGCCAGCCTCATCCCCTACCCAACCAACCCCCGCTATCCCTTTTCCTACCTGTCCGAACAGAGTGTGTTGGACGTTGAACAGGCCATCGCCGTCGACTTGCAACCCGGCGATTTGATTGTCAGCATCGGACAATCCTACCAGCCTCTCAAATTATACCTCGAAACCGAATCCGCACCCCGGCATACGCATATGGCCCTCCCCCGGGACGTTGAGGTGCACCCGGGATGGAATCGGTATAAAAGCCATTGGGAAAAGCCGCATGACCTATTGCAGCAGTGGGAGGATATTTTCGCCACCATTCAAAGGGAAAAACCCCGGCGAGTGTATGTGCTCTCTTGCAGGAGCCGGAGCGACAAATGGTTTGTCGACAGGTTCAACGAGCATATGGAACTTATCAGTAGCAAAGACTTTCGAGCCCAATCCTGGTTCGTCGACAAATTGTATGTCTTCACCCCGAACACACGGGGCGACTAATCCCGGCACATCCCCCGTACGCAAAAAGCCGAGTGCGTTCAGACACACTCGGCTTTTTTATCGTATGGGGGAAGATTCTTGCTCAGAGGCACAAAGCAAACGCCAAGCCCCTGTCACAGACTCCCGGCAGTCGTTTGATCGGCTTACCCTGGGCTAATACTCGACAGTCACGGCGGAAGAGACTCTTTTCGCCTTCTCCACAGCGCTCTCCACGTCTTCGGCGAGAGCCAGGGCGACGCCGAGACGCCGGACTCCGGCACATTCGCCTTTTCCGAAAATGAGAAGCTTGGTGTCCGCTTCACGGAGCGCCGCATCGACGCCGGCAAAGGCGGGTTTGTTCGAGGTGCCGTTGGACAAAATCACACTCGAAGCAGCGGTTCCGTATTGACGGATACCGGGGATCGGCAAGCCCAGAACAGCTCGTACGTGCAGGGCAAATTCACTCAGATCCTGGGAGATAACCGTCACCAACCCGGTATCGTGAGGGCGAGGGGACACTTCGCTGAAGATGACGTCATCATCTTTGACAAAGAGTTCAACACCAAAAAGGCCCCGGCCTCCCAGAGCATCGGTGATCTTGCGGGCATATTCCTGGGCTTTGGCCAGAGCCGCATCACTCATGGGTTGCGGTTGCCAGGACTCACGGTAGTCGCCATTTTCCTGTCGGTGCCCGATCGGGGCACAGAAGGTTGTTCCATCAACGTGCCGCACGGTCAGCAGGGTAATCTCGTAATCAAAGGGCACAAATTTTTCGACGATGACCCGCCCTTCACCGGTGCGGCCGCCGGACTGGGAATAGTCCCAGGCCTTTTGGATATCAGCCTCACTCTTCACCGTGGATTGGCCTTTGCCGGAAGAACTCATGACCGGCTTGACTACGCAGGGAATGCCGATTTCAGCCACTGCCGCCCGGAATTCCGCTTCAGTATCGGCGAAACGGTAAGGCGAGGTGGTCAGGCCGACCGTCTCGGCGGCGAGCCGCCGAATACCTTCGCGATCCATTGTCAGCTTGGTCGCGTTGGCGGTTGGGACTACGTTGAATCCCTCCTTTTCAAGCTCGACCAGCGTTGAAGTCGCGATGGCCTCAATTTCCGGCACAATATAGTCCGGCTTTTCGTCGGTAATGACTTTGCGAAGCGCATCACCATCCAACATGGACATGGTATACGAACGGTGCGCCACCTGCATGGCCGGGGTATCTTCATAGCGATCGACCACAATGGTCTCGACACCAAGACGCTGTGCCTCGATCACGACTTCCTTGCCAAGCTCACCACCACCAAGAAGCATCATTTTCTTTGCCGATGCGGTTTTGGCCGTCCCTAACATTGTCATATTGAATCCCTTTGAATTGATTAATGCCAAGTCTTACACGGGAAACCCTATGCCAAATTTCCCCTCAAATTGAAAGGATTTCCCTTTTCGATTTCCAGGGCAATACGGCTCGAATCGAACCAGGAAGCCAGTGAGTTTAAAGCTACTGAGGAGTTCATTCATAGGGGGCGGATTGAACAACGAGTCCACACGATCCTTGCCGTAAAGATTCACAAGCAAGACAAAGCAACACGTTAAGACCCATGGTTTCCTTTCAACCATGCAAACCAAAAGGGACTTGAGCATTCGACTCAAGTCCCTTTTGTAATGAGAAATATGGTGGTGGAGATGGAGGGAATTGAACCCAAGACTCCTTGAATGCCATTCTTGAGGGCCGTCAACCGAATGAGCAGATTAATGCATTAATAAAACTGCACTTACTCGCAGCCAAGCATCTTCGGAAGTCCAGCCGCATATTGTGCGGAAGGCGCGGAATGTAGTTGGTCTAGCATGGCCACGAGAGCCGCCTTTGTCGCACCTGCCGCTCCGACAATGCCGGAGTTGATCCCGACAACCTTGCCCATGGCATCATGGACGCCCTCGGTGGCCGTCGGCTCCCACGGATTAACCGCCTTGCCATTCCGACAAGGCGGTTTTATCGTTTATTGTTCTCCTTGTTACGGGAGGGCGAGCGAAGGAACCAGGCCAATACGGGAACTGCTACTCCTATCCCAATCAGCAGCCATGCGAACAGCTTCGGAAACATGATTGGGACGCCATAATGGTGCAAGGTTCCATCCAGTAAGCCAAATACCCCGGCTACCACGAAGGTCATCCCCAGGCCTAGTTCAGACACTTTCACTCGCATTATTTCTTTTTTCTCCAATCATTATATTCATCATACGCTTTGCGTGTCCCACTGCCCCAACAGCCAGGCCAGGACACAGGGGGCGGGCCTGGATCCAGAGCACCGGAAGCAAAGTCCGCTGCCGCTTTTGAACCCGCAGCAAGTTTATCCGGATGCTGCATCGCGGCCGCCGCAGCCGCTGGAGCCGCCTTTGCCGCACCTGCCGCTCCGACGATGCTTGAATTGATCCCGATAACCTTGCCCATGGCATCATGGACGCCCTCGGTGGCCGTGGGCTTGTCCTTGCCGTAATTCTTTTCGGTCGTTTTGCCAAACCAATCCGAATCGCCGCCCTTGTCCCCGATGGGATCGGGCGCGGTTCGCCGGTGGGGAAGGTGTCGTAATCACGCCAGTCCAAGCGGACGAATCCCAAATCTCTGTCATGCAGGCCGCCAGCGAAACCGATGGGGACGCGAACGCCCGGATTGGTGTCCTCGATGGTCCCGCCGAAGGCGGTCGTACAGAACTTCCTTTATCTTGTTTCCGCAAGCGTCGGCAACCACGCGCAGGGAACCGACCTGGTCGTAGTGCAGGATGAAGACGGCCCCGTCGGTATTTGCGAAGAGCGTAACACGGGTTTTTCGGCCGGCCGGATTTTGTCAAAGAATGACAAGAAAAAGCAGCCGAGGGGCATGGCGTGGGCTGTGCAAAACCCATTCGTTCAAGGATCTGCATAACCACGTCCACAGACACTCCTATTGCACAAATCTGCTGCTTTCTGGCAGCACACTTATGCAAACGAGTGTCCTCGTCGGGCATCAATATTTGCGCAGGACCAAGAGCTACAGCAACCTCGAAGGCGTCATGGATAGCCAGCCACTTGAGCATCTGGCCAAACGATACACCAAGACGAGCAAGGACCAATAAGGCAGTCCGTAAAAAGAGTCCGTCGGAATCAGCGGACACATAGCGGACATATTCTCAAAAGCTCCCCCTCAGACACGAAAAAAGGATTCCAAGTATTAACTTGAAATCCTTATTTTTCTTGTGGTGGAGCTGGAGGGAATTGAACCCACGACCTCTTGAATGCCATTCAAGCGCTCTCCCAACTGAGCTACAGCCCCACGTCGTTGGGTGGAGGGTAATTATCCAAGGGACGCGTGGATGTCAACTGAAAAAATTGCGAAGTTCCCTTGTCGATTGATTCGGGGGCGGTCTTGCAGTAAGAAATGAGGACGGTTGGAATCATTAGGAGATTCAATGGGTCAGGTCCTCAAGAAAATACTGATAAAGCTGGTCTGGGTGGGTGTGGTCTTTTTGGGGATCACGGTCATCAGCTTCTGGGTCATCCATCTGGCCCCGGGGTCGCCCACGGACCTGCAGACCACGCTCAATCCCGAGGCCGGGGTGGAGGCGCGGCTTCAGCTCGAGAAGCTCTACGGCCTGGATCAGCCCCTGCACGTGCAGTACGTGAGTTGGTTGAAAAGGCTGGTGCATCTTGATTTCGGCCAATCCATGTCCGGCGACCACCGGCTGGTCTGGGACAAGATCAAGGAACGGCTGCCCCTGACCTTCGGGATGAACGTGGCCTCCATGATCCTGACCCTGCTCATCGCCGTTCCCATCGGCGTGGCTGCGGCATGGTGGCGCGGCGGAGCCTTCGACAAAATTTCCACGGTCATCGTGTTCATCGGGTTCGCCATGCCCGGTTTCTGGCTGGCCCTGCTGCTCATGCTCTGGCTGGGCATCGCCTGGCCCATCCTGCCCATCTCCGGCCTGACCTCCATGGGATTCGAAAACATGTCCGGCCCCGCTCAGTGGTGGGACGTGACCAAACACCTCATCCTGCCTATCTTCATCTATACATCGGGTTCCTGGGCGGGCATGTCCCGGTTCATGCGCTCTTCCATGCTCGAAGTCCTGCGCCAGGACTATATCATGACCGCGCGTGCCAAAGGATTGTCCAGCCGGGTGGTCCTGTTCAAGCATGCCTTGAGAAACGCGCTCATGCCGGTCATCACCATCCTCGGCCTTTCCGTTCCGGCACTTATCGGCGGGTCGGTCATCATCGAATCCATCTTCGCCCTGCCCGGTCTGGGCCAGCTCTTCTACCAGGCGGTCATGGCCCGCGACTACCCGCTGATCATGGGCTCGCTGGTGCTTGGCGCTGTGCTGACCCTGGCTGGCAACCTGCTGGCCGACGTGGGCTACGGGCTGGCTGATCCGCGCATCCGCGTGGGCCGGGGGAGAAACCGATGAAGCGCCGTCCGCTCAAACGCGTATCCCCGTGGGCGCGGCACGCCCTGCTGGTCCTCGGCGCGCTCATCGTCGGGGTCATGTCCTTCGGGGCCGTGTTCGCCCCGCTCATCGCGCCGTATGATCCGAATTTCATCAACGTGGACGCCCTGCTCCTGCCACCCAGCGCGGCCCACTTCATGGGTACGGACGCCCTGGGCCGCGACGTGTTCTCGCGCATCCTCTACGGCGGGCGGGTGTCCCTGTGGGTCGGGTTCGTGGCCGTGGGCATCGCCACCTCCATCGGCGTGGTTCTGGGGCTCATCTCCGGTTATTTCGGCAAGGTCGTGGACGAGATCATCATGCGGGGGGTGGACGTCATGCTCTGCTTCCCCTCGTTCTTTCTGATCCTGGCGGTCATCGCCTTTCTGGAACCGAGCCTGACCAACATAATGATCGTCATCGGCCTGACCGGGTGGATGGGCGTGGCCCGGCTGGTCCGCGCCGAGACCCTGTCCATCCGCGAGCGGGATTATGTTTTGGCCGCGAGAGCGGCAGGGGCAGGGGCAGGACGGATCATCTTCCGGCACATCATGCCCAACGCCATGGGGCCGGTGCTGGTCTCCGCCACGCTGGGCGTGGCCGGGGCGATCCTGACCGAGTCCTCGCTCTCCTTCCTGGGCCTGGGCGTGCAGCCGCCCGATGCCTCCTGGGGCAACATCCTGATGGAAGGCAAGGAAGTCCTCGGTATCGCCTGGTGGCTGTCCGTGTTTCCGGGGCTGGCCATCCTCCTGACCGTGCTCGGCTACAACCTGCTCGGCGAATCCCTGCGAGACCTGCTCGATCCGAGGCTCAAGCAGTGATCTCCATCCGCCCGGCTTCGGACCAGGATGAAGCCTGTATCGCGGAGATCATCCGCGCCTCCATGCACGCCAGTTACGCGCACTTCCTGCCCGCGCATCAATTTCAGAAGATTCTCGACTTGGACCGTCCCGCCCAGGTGGCTGCCGAGAACGCACCGCGATTCAACCTAGCGGAAGTGGACGGCGTGCCTGCGGGCGCGCTGCTCCTCAAGGACAATTACGTGGACCACCTGTGGGTCCGCCCGGAGTTCATGGGACAAGGGGTGGGCTCGGCCCTGCTCGACCACGCCGTTAACCGGGCCCGCGCAGCCGGTTTCGACAAGCTGACACTGGACTGTTTCCAACTGAACGAGAAGGCCCTGGCCTTTTACCAGGCCAAGGGCTTCCTTGTGGAACGAGCCTACGTCGCCTCCAACTATCTGGCGGGCGAGGACGTCTGCCTCATGGCCAAAACGCTCTAGGCTGACAAAGCGCTTCCATTCAACAGTCGGGTCATGACCTGGGCCAGTTGATCCAGGTCGACAGGTTTGGGCAGGTACTCGTTGGCCCCGGCCTCAATGAAATTCCCCCGGTCGCCGGACATGGCAAAGGCGGTCAGGGCCACGATGGGGATGCTTGCGTTGCGCTCGCCCGCCTCACCGCTCCGGATGGCACGTATGGCGGTGACACCGTCCATGACCGGCATCTGGATATCCATGAGCACCAGACCAAAATTCCCGGCATCGAGCGCGCGCAAGGCCTCGGCCCCATTTTCCGCGGCAGAGGCTTTGTACCCGATCTTCTCCAAAAACGCCGTAAGGGCCATACGGTTGATCGGCTCGTCTTCGGCCAGAAGAACGGCGCAATCGCCTTCGGGGCGGCAAAACGGAACCGGCCCGTCCAGAGCCTCTTCCGCTGCGCGGCTGAGCAGACCGAAGGGCATGCAGAAGTGAAAGGCCGTGCCCAGCCCCGGACGGCTGGCCGCGTCCACGCTTCCGCCCATGAGGTTCACCAAGCGGCGGACGATGGACAGGCCGAGCCCCGCGCCCTGAAACCGTCTGCCATAGCCGATTTCAGCCTGTTTGAACGGCTCGAACAGCCCTTCCATTTCCGACTCGTCCATGCCGATACCGGTGTCGGACACCGCAAACAGCACCTGGCATCCGTCGGGTCCGCCGCCCGGCAGCGGGTAGGCCTCCACCTCCACGCTCCCGGTGTCCGTGAACTTGACCGCGTTGCCCACCAGATTGTTGACCACCTGCTGAAAACGAACGGCGTCGCCCACCAGCACCTCGGGTACGGCCGGGTCCACATAGATGCTCAGGGAGATGCCCTTGTCCTGGCAGGATGGCGCGAAAAGCTGGCCTGCAAAGCCCAGAATCTCCCTCAGATTGAACGGCCCCTCGCTCAGGGACAGCTTGTCGGCCTCGATTCGCGTCAGGTCGAGGATGTCCCCGACCAGATCGGTCAGCCTGGATACGGACTGCACGGCCAGATCCACGTATTCGGCCTGCTCCTCGTCCAGTTCGGTATCCAGGAGCAGCCGGTGCATGCCCACGATGCCGTTGAGCGGGGTGCGCAGTTCGTGGCTCATGTTGGCCAGGAAAAAAGTCTTGGCCTCGTTGGCGTTCTCGGCTCGTTCCTTTTGCCGCGACAACTCTGCCTTCTGGCGTATGAGGTCGGCTTTGGCCAGGTTGAGTTTCTCGACCATCTGGTTGTAGGCCTCGCCCAGCTCCAGGAATTCAGAAGGCAGGTCGTCGATTCCCACCGACGAGTCCGGGCGGCCCAACCCCAGGTTGTCGAAGGCAGTGCGGAACTGTTCCTTGGCCGTGTCCAGCAGGTCCTCCCTGCTCAGGACCGTGATGCACAGCCAGTCCATGCAGTGCAGGTCCACCCAGCAGACGTGAAAATCGTCGTCCTCGCCCCCGACCGACCGGCACCCCTGGCGCAGTTCCAGCAGCTCCTCCAGGTCCAGATCGGCAAAGGCGGGGTGCAGCTCGCGGAAGGGGACCACGGACTTCTCCCCCTTGACCATGTCCTCCACCACAATGCCCCGGCTGGCGGCAATGACCATGCCGTCTGCGCCCACCACGCAGGTCAGTTGGGAGGGATAGGCCGGGGCCAGAACCGAAGTCCGGACCAGACTCTCCACGCGCAGGTCGATGGACCAGAGCGCTATGAACTCGTCGTTGTCGTAAATGGGGATGGAGGCGGCGATAATCAGCCCCTGCCCTGCGTAGTCGATGTGCGGCGGGGACCAGCGGACCTCGCGCTCGGGGTTGGCTTCGGGGCTGACCGAGGCATAGGTGTGATAATCCGACCACTGGAAATCCGGCGTGATGGCCGTGCTCTGATCTATGTACGGATACTGGATGGCCGTGTTGGTCACGTCCTGGTAGTAGACCCACACCGTGCCGGGGAGCCGCCCCTGCAGCGTGCACAGCAGATTGCCCATATTGCGATGGCAGAAGAGCCGATACCGGGCGTTCTGGTCGTGGATACGGTCCGGCGGCCATGAATAGCTCATCACGCCCTCGGGCAGCCCCCCTTCCCGGTACGCCTCGAGGTTTGGCAAACTCTGGAAGAATCCGTCCTCGCTCACGGAAAACCCTTCGCGCGCGAGCCAGGCGCTGATCAGGGCCGGGTCGTGCGGCGTTATCTGAAAAAGCTCCAGCGTATGGCACGCCAGGTAATGCAGGGTGTCCTTGACCCTGTCCAGCTCACAGGAGATGACCCGGGCCACGATGCCCAGTCTCGTCCGAATGCGTTGCAGTTCCAGCATGGAGCGTCCCCCTGTGGCTGCCGCCAACATCTGTGCAGACATTACCACGTCCTCCAAATTACTCCCGACACTACCCTTGGGACATTATTATTGCTCCTTGGCCGAACAGGCAGACAGCCCCGCATCCACAATGCCCACGTTCCCCTTTTCCGCGGGGCGGCTCTGGTGTATAAAGACACACGTTATCCCGATTATTCGGACCCGCGGGGCGGAAAGACCGGCCCGCGACACGTCCTTCACCGCGTACTGACCGTAACGATCGATCCCCGGCCCCGGAGGCACCACCACATGCTCGAACTGCTGCGCATCCGCAACCTGGCCCTTATCGAGGACGCCGAACTGGAGTTCTCGACCGGCCTGAACACACTGACCGGCGAAACCGGCGCGGGCAAATCCTTCATCATGCGGGCCGTGGACTTCCTCATGGGCGAGCGCATGGACAAGAAACTCGTCCGGCCCGGTGCGGAAAAGGCAACGGTGGAAGCGCTCTTCGTCCTGCCCGAGGGCGAGACCGTGATCCGGCGCGAACTGTCCGCTGAGACCGGGCGCAGCCGGGTGTTCGTCAACGACACCCTGTCCTCTCAGCCGACCATCCGCGACATGGCCGCCCGACTGGTCATCCACACCTCCCAGCACGGGCAGCAGAAGCTGCTCTCCCCGGCCTTCCAATCCGAGATCCTCGACTCCTTTTTGCCGGATCAGTCCCTGCCCGGCGAGCGCAACGAACGCCTGGCCGTGCTCAACGACGTGCTCGAACGCAAGCGGCAGTTGTCCGAAAAATTCGAAGCCCTGCAAAAGCAGCGTGAATTTCTGGAGTTCCAGCGCAAGGAAATCGAAAGCGTGGACCCGCAGCCGGACGAGGAAAACGAACTCGAAGAGCGCAAGAAGATCCTCAAGGACCGTGAGCGCGCGGGCGAGTGCCTGCAAAACGCCCTGGACATTCTGCACGGCGAGGTCGGCCTGCTCGACGCCATGACCCTGCTCAACCGCGAGATGGAGATCGTGGCCCGCCTCTTCCCCGGATTCGAGGAGGACCGCGAGGCCATCGAAGAACTGCGCATGCGCCTGCACGACATGGACTCGAGGCTGCGGCGTGGCCCGTCGGACATGGACGACGACGATCCCATGTCCCTCGACGACATCGAGGCTCGCCTGTTCGAACTGGCCAAGCTCAAGCGGAAACTGCGGCGCGGCCTGGACGAAATCGTTGACATGAAATCGGAAATCGACGAAAGCCTCTCCTTCCTTGATGCCTGCGCCCTGGACATGAAGAACCTCGCCCGCGAGGAGGATCAGGCGGCCGCCGCGCTCAAGGAGACCCTGACCAAGCTCAACAAGGCGCGCAAGAAGGCCGCCGGAGAGCTGGCCATCCGCATCGTGGACGAGTTGACCGACCTCGGATTTTCCGAGCACGTCAAGGTCCACTTCGAATTCGACGCCCGCGAACTCTATCCGGGCTGCGAAGACATGCGCGGCAGGCTCATGTGGGTGCCCAACCCGGGCCAGCCCGCCCAGCCGCTGGACAAGATCGCCTCGGGCGGCGAGCTCTCCCGGTTCCTGCTCGCCCTGGTAACCATGCGCGGCCACGGCAACGCGGACGGCGAGGAAAACGACGCCCGGCCCTCGCTCATCTTCGACGAGGTGGACGCCGGCATCGGCGGACTGACGCTCAACTCCGTGGGCAAGAAGCTGCGCGCCCTGGCAGACCGCCAGCAGATGCTGCTCATCACCCACTGGCCCCAGCTCGCCCGCATGGCCGACCGTCACTTCCTCATCAAAAAGGAAGTCGTGGACAATGCCACTTACACGCGCTGCGAACGACTGGACGCCGACGAAATAAAATGCGAACTGGCCCGCATGGCCGGAGGCGGAGAACAGGGTGCGGCCCTGGCAGAGAAATTGTGTAAATAAGGCGGAGGATGCCTCCGGTGGCCGGGGGAAGGGGAGAGGGGAACCCTTTGAAAAGGGCTTCCCCTCTCCCCTTCCCCCGGACCCCCATCCCCTCTCCTCTCCTAAACTTTTTGGGTGCGCTTCGCGCAGGGTCACATGCCTTACTCAACTCTAATAAAAGATTATGGAGCCATGCTAGCTCCGATCCTTCTAGCCTTCATTACCTATTTTTTTGCTTCAAAAAAATATTATAAACAAAAAGATTATGAAGAGATAAAAGCTAGGTATCTTGAAGGTGGCATCGATATAATAACTGCTAATGTTGAAAATTCGCTGAGCAATCTCAGTGCGAACTGGGCAGGAGCTCTAAACATTATTAAACTATTTAGAGGGCTAGGGGAAAAAGCGCAATTCCTTCCCTCAAAAGAATACTTCATAAAATATAATACAAAAGAGCTTAATTTAACAGCACACAAACGGATTCAATTATTAATCAGAAGCAATGTCTTTTGGGATTTGCATCAACTTCTAGCAGCTTTCGAAACGAATAAATATCACTTCTTTGTTGAAGACTTGTATGTAATATTAAACATATACCACACCAATGAACGCATACAAATATCAGCAAAGAACCAAATGGAAATAGTTGACAAGTACACATCAGTGACAAAGCAAATTAATGATGATTCATCTAAGTATTACAAGATAGTTGAATTGTTAAATGAGCTAAGCTTCATATTTGAGAAAGAAAAATACAGCTACGATAACATCAATCTTTTTCATGCCAGATATGATGTTGTGAAGATAAAAGATGATGCTCTGTCCCTACTAAAATCATTAACAAGTGATAATGAGCAATGATCAACCTGTTTATTTCGCTCTACATAAAGTGGTTCTTCCTGTTGACGCCGTTCTTCGTGCTGTCCGTGTTCCTGTCCCTGACCGAGGAGATGGACAAAGGGGAGCAGCACAGGCTGGCCATCCGGACGACCACGGCGGTGCTGGTCATTTCGCTGGTGCTGTATTTCGCGGGCAACCCGATCTTTTCCACGTTGGGCATCACCCTGGACGGCTTCCGGATCGGCTCCGGGGCGTTGCTGTTTCTGTCCGCGGTCTCCCTGGTTTCGGGCAAGAAACAGCGTCCCGAACCGGAAGACGACGCCGACGTGGCCGTGGTTCCGCTGGCCATGCCCATCACCGTGGGTCCGGCGACCATCGGTACCCTGCTCATTCTCGGCGCCGAGCTGTCCTCCACCGAGCAGAAGCTGACCGGCGCGGGAGCTCTGATCTGCGCCTGCCTGTCCGTGGGCGTGATTCTCTTCTCCGCCACCAGCCTCAAGCGGGTCATCGGCCGCATGGGCCTCAACGTGCTGACCAAGATCACCGGGCTGGTCCTGTCGGCCATGGCCGCCCAGATCGCCTTCACCGGCGTGCGCAACTTCCTGTCCTGATCCCGGCTTCCGATGCAGGATTGACGGCTTCTTTGCGCGTCCCCCATGGACCTCCGCAAAAAATCGATGTATGCTTACAACCCAATGCGTATCATCCTGTTGTGCATAGTCGCTCTGCTCCTGGCATCCCCGGCCCTGGCCGGAGAGTCTCTGGTCCTCGGCTATGGCGGGGGTTCCCTGTCCGTCGAATCCCTCAAGGTGCTCAAGGAAGCCTATGAACGCATCGGCGTGAAGGTCGAAGGACGGCGAATGCCCGCCGCCCGGTCCCTAGAGATGGCCGACACCGGCCAGGTGGACGGCGACGTGAACCGCATCGAGGCCATCGAGGAACAATACCCCAACCTCATTCGCGTAGACGTCCCCGTAAACCTGCTGGAAGGGATCGTCCTGACCTGCAACACCAGCCTGGAACACGTCAATCCGGAGGCCATTTCCAAGCTCCATCTGGGCATCAAGATCGGCAACCGCTATGCCGAGATGCTTACCCAGGACATGCCCGACGTGACCAAGCTGCCCTATGAGAAAAAGCTGATGGCCCTGCTCCTCGAAGGGCGGCTCGACGCCCTGCTGGTGGACCGGGCATGGGCCAAGGCCGAAATGGCCAAACCGGGCATGGAGTGTCTGCGCATCAACGAACCGCCCCTGGTGGTCGTGCCGCTCTATCACTACCTCAACCGACGCCACAAAGACCTCGTACCGATGATCACGGGCGAGCTTAGAGCCATGCGGGAATCCGGCGAGATCGACCGTATTCTGGGCACCACTGCGCACCGTTGAACACATCCTTTACACCCGGGGCGAACTGCCCTACGAAGGGGATGCCATGACAACCCAATCCCCCCTTACTTTCGAACACGGCTACGACATCCGCTCTTACGAACCGCGTCCTGACGGGCGCGTGTCCGTGACCGCCATCTGCAACCAGTTGCAGGACATCGCTTCGCGCCACGCGGACACCCTCGGCTTCGGTCATCACGACCTGGAACAGAGCGGCCATTTCTGGATTCTGGCCCGCCTGCACCTCATGGTTGACCGGCTGCCGGGCTTCGGCGGGCGTACGAACATCATCACCTGGCCCTCGGGCAATGAGCGGCTCGTCGCCCTGCGCGACTTTCTGGTCCTCGACCAGGATGGCACCATGGGCCGGGCGACCACCTCATGGGTGACCATGAACACCAAAACGCATCGCCCGGACCCGCCCCACACCGTGCTCCACGAGCGGTTCATTCCGGACCGCGAGCATGCCCTGACCTTCCCCACCAAAGCCGTGACCCGGCTCAAGTGGGGCGAGCACCAAACGCAGATCAAGGCCCGGCGTTCGGACATGGACATCAACGGCCACGTGAACAACGTGAAATATCTGGAATACTGCTTCGAAGCCGTACCCGCCGAGTGGATCGCGGACAACCGCTGTCACGGAGTGGACATCCAGTTCCGCAGCGAGGCGTTCCCCGGCGACGAATTGGTCTCCGAATGCGCCAAGGGCGAACCGGACCAGTCCATGGACACCTACCTGCACGGCCTGACCCGTGTTTCGGACAACAAGGAAATCGTGCGCATGCGCTCCTGGTGGAAACGCCCGTGAGTGAAAACATCACCCTGACCTTCGAGCTGGATGGCGTCGACTGGGTGCAAGCTGCGTCCATCTTCGAGCGGGCTCCGCTGGGCACCCGCGAACCGGATGTTTTGCGCAAGACGTTTGAGAACAGCGACCTGACCTGTTTCGCCTGGGACGGGCAGACCTTGGTAGGCATCGCGCGCGCCCTGAGCGACCACACGGTGCAGTCGGTCATCTACGACCTGTGCATGCTCCCGGAGTGCCAGGGCAAGGGGCTCGGCACCCGGATGATGGAGGCCATGATGGAACGGCTGGGAACGGCCAGCGTGGTCCTGTGGTCCGTGCCGGGCAAGGAGCCGTTCTACGCCCGTTTCGGGTTCAAGCCCATGCTCACGGCCATGGCCCGGTTCGAGGACCCCGAACGGTCCGCGGCGGGCGGCTACATCAGTCTGTGAGACGCTCGTCCATGATCTGGGCCAGCAAGGTGGTCAGGGCCGGATCATAGCGTTTGCCGTCCCCGACGAGCAGCTGCACGGCCTCGGCCGTATCCCGCGCCGAGCGGTGGGGCCGATCGCCGACAATGGCCGAAAACGAATCGGCCACGGCGCAGAGCTTGCCCATGACGGAGATGTTCTTGTCGAACCGGCGGGCCGGATAGCCGGACCCGTCCAGCCGCTCATGGTGCTGCTCCATACATTCCAGAATAACCGGGTCCTGTATCTTGAGACGCCGGATCATGTTCTGCCCGGAATCGATGTGCCGCTCGATGGATTCCCGGTCCCTGCGGACCAGGAACTGCGTCTTGTCGCGGACGAATTTGGGGACCATGACCATACCCAGATCGTGAAGCAGCAGCCCGAGGATCAGGCTGATGAGCGAGGTCTTCTCCACCCTGTCCCCGGTCAGGCGCAGATACAGGGCCAGGCCGATGAGCATGGTGTTCACCGAGTGCACGGCCAGATCGTAGTCCCGCTCCAGGGTATGGGTCAGAAAGGCCACCCGGCTCGGGTCGATCCAGACGTATTCGGCCAGGATGGAGACATCCTTGCGCAGCGCCTCGAAGGTGTCCTCACGCGGCTGGTTCAGAAAATCCGTCATGCGGTTGCGCAGGGCGATGAAGAATATCTCCGCCACCTCCTGGGGCAGAAACCCCTCCTCCACCAGCAACAGGCCGAGCTTCTTGCTCAGATGCTCGGCATAGATGCGGTAGTCCTCGCGCAGGAGAAAGAGCCTGCCGTCCTCGGCGAAGCCTGCGACCTCATCCTGTCCTTCGCGTGACAACCGATCCCCGGCCCGCAGATAGCGTCCGGTACGGCCGACCGTCGGATCAAAGACATACAGGTCCACAGGGGGCCTGAATTTGGGGAAACTCGCCAGGATATTAGGACTGATCTGGAGATAGGTTTCGGAAAGGGAGCCGGGATCGGTCTGTTCAGCCATGCATGCACCTTGTGTTGGTCTGTCGTCACGGGTTGCATACCCTGAATTTCCTCTGTTTTGAAGAGTGGCAGTGGTTGAAAAGCACAAAAAAAGCGGGTCCCGATGTCGGGACCCGCAATCTGATGTCGTCAGGAGACGAGGGCTACTTGCTCTTGCCGTTGCCGTTCCCGTTGCCCCCGGCATTGGAATTGCCAGAATTGCCCTTGCCGTTGCCCCCGGCATTGGAATTGCTCGAATTGCCTCGCCCGGAGGAGTCCTTGCCCTTGGAGGAATTGGAATTCTTGGCACCGCTCTTGGCCTTGTCCGAAGCCCGGCTCAGGCCGACGGCCTTGGAGCCCTTGCCGCCGCTCACGCCCGGGGTCTTGGACACGCCGGTCTTGACGTTGCGGCTGGTGGCGTAACCCGCCTGGGCGGATACGGAGGCCATGGCCTGGCCCACCCCCCGGCTCTTGGTCTTGGCACGGGTCTGGTTCTGGGCCTGTTGCTTGTGTCCCAGCCCCAGGGTGCTCGGGTGTACGCCCAGCTCCTGGGCGATAACGCCCCACCCCATATCTTCGGCGCGCATGGAGGCGATGGTCTCCACGGACACGGAGGCGGCATCGGAGACAGCCTGTTCAGCATCGGCCTGCGCCTTGTCCAGGCTCGCTTGGGCGGCATCCAGCTGGGCCTGTGCCTCAGCCTCGGCCTCCGTGTCCTCGGCGGCCTGAGCGTCTGCCACGGCCTGTTGGGCGTCGGCAACGGCCTGCTCGGCATCGGCCACGGCCTGTTCGGCATCGGCCACGGCCTCGGCGGAGGCGGCGGCAGCGGCAGCGGCTAACGCATCTGCCTTGGCGGCCTGGGCCGGGTTAGCAAAGGCAGGCGCATCCGCTTCATCTTCACCTGTGTCGCCGGTATCACCGGTATCTCCGGTGTCTCCGGTATCACCCGTATCGGCCGTCACTTCACCGGTGCCATCGGTGGGGGCGTCCGTCTGGGCCATGGCGCGGGGAACCGCGACCATGAGGGCTAGAATCAGCACAGCAAACAAAAGAGCCAATTTATTCTGCACGATAGACATATTATTCTCCATTTGATTACCGAACTTCGGTAATAAAGCTTACCGATTGGTCCAAAGCGAACGTCCTGTCGCCCACCTGGACGTTTTCGGCAGTTCCAAACCAGCTCAGAGGCAGCCTGCTCCGTTCGATGTCCGGATTGCTGTTCAGCATGTAGTCGCGGACGGCATTGACTCGAGCCTTGGCCAGGGACGCGTTGCCCTTGACGTAGACCACGATGTTCACCGTCAGCTCCCTGTTGACCTGCATCATCGCGCTAAGCACTTCCAATGAGGCCCTGCCGTCGGCATCCAGGACGCTGGTTCCGGGTTTGAACGCCAAGCTTCGCAGCGTGACGTTGCGCTTCCCGATTATGTGATTGCGGTAGGTGAAGTCCCCGTGCAGATTGAGTTGCTCCGTGGCCGTCATGGCCATGCTCCCGTCGGGATAGTACTCAAGGAACCGCTTCCATGCCGCGATCTCATCACTCGTTTTGTCAAGTCCCCTCAAGGTCCGCGCCCTGTTGTACAGCGCTTCCGGGTTGTACGGGTCCAGCTTCAGGACCACGTCGTACTGCTTGAGGGCCTGTGCCCACTCTCCCCGGTCCGCGTAGCCGTGTCCCAGGTAGAGGTGGGCGGAAATATGGTTCGGGTCCAGGCTGATGGCCTTTTCATAGGCCGCCTTTTCCCGGTCGAAGTCCATCATGGCCCAGTAGGCCACCCCGGTCCAAAATACGTAGTCCGCATTCTCGGGGTCCAGGCTGACGGCCTTCTGCAGATAGGGAAGACCCTGCTTGGGTTTGTTCAGAGCCAGATAATACCGGCCCACATAATACGTCGATGCTGCATCGTCAGGGTTTTCCTTGAGCTGATCGCCCATGACCCTGATTCCTTCCTCGTACTGCTCCTGCTCCAGATAGTACGGTCCAATCACTTGAGCGCATCCGGCGGCGAACAGGACGGATACGAGCAACAACGTCGCAATGAACTTCTTCACTCAAAGGCTCCCATGGGTTTCCGGGTCTCTCGACCCCTCAGTGAAATATACCGGGAATGAGGACTCAAGGTCACATAAATCGTAAGAAAAGTTAATTAGAGATGGAGCGGCCGGTGAGACTTCGGCTGGTAAAGCCGAGACGGATGGAGACATCGCCCAGGGATCCCTGGCCGGCCAGGACGGCGGCCGCGCCGTCGGCTATCTCCTTATCGGAAAGGCCCCGCTGCCGGGCGATGAGCACCAACCGAATGAAATAGCGCCATTCGGGAGTCAGCGAGCCCGCGTCGAACCCGGCCCCCAGCACGGACCGGGTCAGCGTGTAGTCGAACCGGGCCTGCCCAAGCAGGGAAACCATCTCCGCTCCGGTCAGGAAGGGGTCGGCCGGTTGGCCGGAAAATTCTTCGACATACGCCTTCACATCGTCACGCGGGGCCCCTTTGGACACGCCCTCGCCCAAAGCCGTCAGCACTCGCGGATCGACTTTGTCGCGCGGGCCGGGCAGCAGCTCGGACACGAAGAGATAATCGTCTATGCGGGTCCGCAGGGCGTGGACGATGAGCGCGGGCCGGACGTGCTTGGACAGCCCTTCTTCGAGCTTGTCCTCCAGCGGGGCCAGCGGAAGCTTCTGGTCGCAGGCGTCGAGGAGAGGTTCGAGCAGGCTTGCCCCGTCTGTCTCGGTCAGATCGCCCGAGGCAACGGAGGAGCGAACGCGGTCAACGGTTTCAGGAAAAACGCCGCACTCGCTCGCGCGGGCGGCCAGAGAGGAGAGGCTGACATCCCCGGCCCCCGCCGGGTGTGCCAGGAAGGACAGGCACAGCACCAGCAGGAGCGTCAGGGTATGGAGGCTATAGCGTCTGTTCATGTTCCCCATTTACGAAAACTATGGAATTCCTGTTGCCGAACCCGTCATCGCTGGTCATGGGCGCGTCGGGGTCGGGCACGAGCTGTTTCCCGTTGACGAGGAAAAGATACTCATGGTCGCCCGGGGGGAGTTGGGCTTCCAGTATCCACGCCTGCGCGTCCCGACTGTACCACATGACCGAACGATCCGCCCGCCAATTGTTGAAGGACCCGATGACCGAAACATTTCGGGCATGCATGTCCGCATCGTGCATAATGAAGCGTACGGTTGCAAGCCGGGGGCCGCTGTTTTCCAGAGGCTTGTTGTCGATCACGTAGACCACTGCCAGCAGCGCCATGGCCATGACCAACGCCGGAATGGCGGTGATCGGCCGGACGGTCAGAACCTTGGGGCGCAACAGCCACAGACGCAACCGGGTCCAGAACGGCGGGCGCTTGGGCTCAAGCCGTGACATGATCCGCCGGGTCAGGTCCACGGGCGGCTCGACCTCCGGGCTGGTCTGCACCGCGTGGATGATGATATCTTCCATATGCGTTTTGTTCATTTTTTCCGTCATGGGTTGTTTCCCCCGTCAAATTGGTGCCGGACCATGTCCAGCCCTCTGCTCAGCCGCATCTTGGCGGCGCTCACGGTGATCCCCAGGGTGCTCGCGATTTCCTGTATGGTAAAATCGTGGCGGTACCGAAGGATGAGCGCCTCGCGGTATTTCTCATCAAGAGCCATCACGGCCTCAAAGGCCTTGGCCCCGTCGAGCCGGTCGTTCATGACCTTGGGCTCGTCCCGCCTGTCCTGTTCGCGAACCATTATCGAGGCGTCTTCGACAAAGACGTGCCGATCCCGGCCCTCCTTGCGGAGCCAATCCCGAGCCACGTTCAGGGCCAGCGTATACAGCCATGGGAAAAACCGTCTGCGCTGGTTGAAGGTCTCGAGTTTCTCGTAGGCACGGACAAAGGCGTCCTGGGCGAGGTCGGCCGAAATGTCCTCGTCGCCCGTCATGCGCAACATGAGATTGTACACGGGCCGCTGGTACTCGCGTACCAGGGTACCGTACAGCTGGACATCGCCCAGCAGGATTTTTCGTACAATTTCCGTTTCGCGTTT
>NZ_OY760058.1 GCF_963662885.1 uncultured Pseudodesulfovibrio sp. | reverse complement strand
AGGAGTTCGTCATGCGCATCCGCACCTATCTGGCCTCGAGCCTGTTCATCCTGCTTCTGGCTTCCTCTTCCCCGTCGGCCGCTTTCCAGGCATCCGGGTGGAAGCAACAGGGGCCCGAGTTCCATGCCGAGAAGTTCCTCGATCAGTTGGTTGCGGGCAAGGTGGAGGAAGCCTTCAAGACACTCATGGGTGACGAGAAGACCGATACCGTCATAGAACTCAAGCGGGACCTGGAGAAACAATACGAGAAGCACGGCAATCCGCTGGGCTATGAACTGATATTCAAACAGCGAGTCGGCAACTCCCTGATCCGACTGCGCTACCTTCTGCTCTTCCCCAAGATGCCCAAGACCTTCGACATCTATTATTACAACCCTGACGGCGAGGGCTGGGACCTGCGAACCTTCACCTATGGCCGGGACATCAAGAGCGCTTTTGCGCAGTAACGGCCAGGCAAGGCTTAGCCGCTTCAGTACAGTATGGGCAGGATCCAGCTGAGCCAGCCTGCCATGAGCAGCGCGCCCAGGATGTTCAGCACCAGACCCAGACCGAGCATGACCTTGAGGGACGCGCCCTTCATCTCCCCGAAGGCCAGGGCGTTGGATGTGGTGGCGATGGGGGTCATGAAGGCGCAGGTCGAGGCCACGCCCACCCCGATCATCAACGGTAGCGGATCCATGCCGTGCCCCTTTGCCGCATAAAAGGCGATGGTGAAGAAGGCGGCCACGACCGCGGTGTTGGACAAGACCTCGGTCAGGAAGATGACCGCGCCGATGGTCAGCAGAAAAAGCAGGCGCGGGTCCATGTCGCCATCGAGCAGCTTGCCGGCCATAACCACGGTCCTGTGGTCCAGCCCGGTCCAGTGAACCACCCCGGCCAGCACGGCCAGAGCCAGGATGAAGATCAGCCCACGGCGCGGCACGGACTTGAGCAGCCCGCCGCCGGACAGCAGCGGACCGGACCGCCCTCCCCCGTCCGGCGCGCGACGGACAAAGAGCAGGTACAGGAACAGCCCTGCGAACCCCAGACTGACAACCGGCGAGACGGTCGCGAACCCGGCTACATTCTCCCGGGCCACGGCTTCGAACACGAAATATCCCATATACTGCCAGAACAGCTTCGCCCCGTAACGCTGCCGGGAGTCGGCCCCTGATCGCTGCCCCCCGGACATATCTATAACCACGCCCCGCGCCGACTTGGGCAGGCCCAAACCGGCGGCCACGCCCCATGCGACCAGCACAAAGGCCGCCACCAGGGGCACGGACCACAGGAACCAGTTGAAGAAGTTGAGACTTTCGCGTCCGGCAACCTGAAACAGGTCCAGGGCCGCGAAGAGCACGGCGTTTGCTGGCGAGCCGATCATGGAACCCATGCCGCCGATGGCCGCGCCGTAGATGGCGGAACACATCAGCACCGTGGTCATACCGCGCACCCCCCGGTCCGCGAAGTCCCGGTCCAGACGCTTGAGCATGGGGATCAGCGTCAGCACCGTAATGGTGTTGGGGATGAACGACGAGAGCGCGGCCGAGGCCGCGATGATGTAAAACAGAACCCTGCGCGGATGGCCCTTGCTGCGCCGGAGCGCCCAGGCCACGAACCCGTCGGTGATCCGCGTGGCCGCCATGAGCTGGTATACGAGATACCCGCACACGAAGAGCAGGATCAGGGGCAGTCGGCCCCACAGGTAGGAGGAAATATCGGTCAGGGGTGGCAACACATCTCCAAGAACAACAGCCAGGTCACGGTTATCCGGGGTACTCCATCTCCACGCACATGGTGTACCGTTCTCCCTGAGCATTGTAAAACGGCTTGCTGATCAGGCAGGCTTCCTGCCCCGAGACCAGGGAGGTGAACGGCGGAGTCACGAACTGGTTGTAGCCCATCTCGATATACAGGGCGTAGTCCTCGGACGAATGGTCCGTCCCCCGCTGCGAGCCGTAGATGGCCCCCGCGACGTTGAAGACGCAGGTCTTCTCGGCGCAAGGCCTGTCGGTGATCTGGATGCCCTTGGCATCGAGCACGAAAAGCGAAAGCGGCCCGTTCTCGACAGCCACCAGGGCGCGGCAGGCGTCGCCGAACCGAGGCTCCGGCATGTTCGAGAGCTTGATGGCGATCTTGCCCGCCCTGCTGAGGGCGGTGGCGAACCCTTCCTTGGTACGGCGTACGCCTTCCTGCCTCATCTCGAGGAAGCGCCTGCCCACCTTGACGATCTTCTCCAACAGCAACTTGGGCGTGTCGTCGGGCTTGTTGTCTTCGTCCTTGGAATAAAAGTAGCCCTGCTGCAGGTGCACGCCGGCCGACATCAGCCGGACCGATTCCTCCTCGTTCTCCACGCCCAGACCGATGACCTGCACGCCGAGCAGGTTGGCCTGTCGGATGGCACCGCTCAACGTGGCGGACGAATGGCTCACGGTCCCCTCGGTAAAAAAGCTCCTGCCGAGCTTCATGAATTCGGGTTTGAACAGATTGAGGGCGTAGCTCACCGGAGCCTTGAGGGAACAGTTGTCCAGGCAGACCTTGGCCTTCATGCTGTGCAGCTTTTGGAAAAGCGGTGCCGAATCCTCCATGTGATCCACGACCAGCGGCAACTCCAGCACAACGGACGAGAGGTCCACGCCCGCCTCTTCCAGCTCCTCTTCGAGCTGCAACTTGCCTACGTCGAGATGCGGCAGGCTCCCCGCACTGGTCTTGAGGAACAGCAACATCTCCTTGTGCCGATCGTGGATGGCCTTGAACTGGTGCAGGGCGGTCACGCGGCAGAGACGGTCCATTTCGAGCATGATATCGGCACCGTATCCGCCGTCGAAAAGCACTCGGGGATCAATGGAGCTGTATTCGCCTACGGGCCGGGCAAACGCCTCGAACCCGATCACCCTTTTGGCGGCGATGGAAATGATGGGCTGGAAAAACGCCGTGACCTTCTTGAGGGACAACAACGTCTTGATGACCTGCTCGTCCGCCCCTGTTTTGGCTTGGTCCGTCATGAGCACGCTCCATTCAATGGGCTAAAAAACAAAGCCATTGCCGGACTTATTAAATATCTCTCCCCACAAAATTGGTCAACTCGGCACGGATTTCTTCCACCCACTCCATCTTGCCCAAGGATTCCATACGATTATACACAAATAGCGACGACTTGAGACTCACTTCTTCCAAACGGAAACGGAATCCAGTATACCTTGAGGTCCCAATCAACCCACCTTTTCGAGGAGCACCGTGGCCGAATTCGTTCACCTTCACGTACACACCGAGTACAGCCTTCTGGATGGCGCCATCCGCATCGGGGACCTGCTTTCCAGGGCCAAGGACCTAGGCATGCCCGCAGTGGCCATTACCGATCACGGCTCCATGTACGGAGCCGTTGTCTTCTACATGGCCGCCAAGGAACTGGGCATCAAGCCGATCATCGGCTGCGAGGTGTACGTGGCCCCGGGCGACGTGGACGAGGTGGACGCGCACCACAAGAAGGAAAAGGGCGGCGGCTACCACCTGGTCCTGCTGGCCAAGAACCAGCGCGGCTACAAGAACCTGATCAAGATCGTCTCCGACGGTTACCTGAACGGCTTCTACTACAAGCCGCGTGTCTGCAAGAACCTGCTCAAGAAGTATTCCGAGGGGCTCATCGCCCTGTCCGCATGTCTGGCGGGCGAGGTGCCCCGCAAGCTCATGAACGAGGGGCTGGACGCGGGCGTGGAGATGGCCCGGACCTACGAGTCCATCTTCCCGGGCAACTTTTACCTGGAACTCCAGGACAACGGCATCGGCAAGCAGAACCGGCTCAACGAGCTGCTCATCAAGTGCGCCGAAGAGACCGGCCTGCCCCTGGTGGCGACCAACGACTGCCACTATCTGACCGCCGAGGACTACGAGGCCCACGACACCCTTTTGTGCATCCAGACCCAGACCACGGTGGATGCGGAAAAGCGTTTCCGCATGGAGACCAGGGAGCTCTATTTCAAGACTCCGGAGGAGATGGAGAAGGCGTTCGCGCACGTCCCCGAGGCCATCGCCAACACCCAGCGCATCGCCGAGCAGTGCAACCTCGAGATCGAGCTGGGCAACTACTATTTCCCCGAGTACAAGCTGCCCGAAGGCGTGTCCATGAACGAGGAGTTCGACCGCCTGTGCCGGGAGGGTCTCAAACGCCGCCTGAACACGATCACCTACGAGGTGGACGAGGACAAGTACTGGAAGCGGCTGGACTACGAGCTGGGCGTCATCAAGGAGATGGGCTTCCCGGCCTACTTCCTCATCGTCCAGGACTTCATCAACTGGGCCAAGGACAACCGCATCCCGGTCGGCCCCGGCCGTGGCTCGGCGGCGGGCTCCATCGTGGCCTGGTCGCTCAAGATCACCAACCTCGATCCGCTCCCGTATGACCTGCTGTTCGAGCGCTTCCTGAACGTGGAACGCGTGTCCATGCCCGATATCGACGTGGACTTCTGCGAGCGCCGACGTCTGGAGGTGGTCAAGTACTGCGCCGAGAAATACGGCGCCGACCGCGTTTCCCAGATCACCACCTTCGGAACCATGAAGACCAAGGCGGTCATCAAGGACGTGGGGCGTGCCCTGGGCATGACGTTTGGCGAAACCGACCGCATCGCCAAGCTCATCCCGGACGACCCGGGCGACATGGCCAAGCTGCTCGGCGTGGAAAAGGCCAAGATCACCGTGCCCAACGCGGTCAAGGCCGTGACCGAGCTGGACGACATGGTCGCCACCGACCCCAGGGTCGCCAAACTCATCGACATTTCCACCAGGCTTGAAGGCCTGTGCCGCCACGCCTCCACCCATGCGGCGGGCGTGGTCATCTCCGACAAGCCCATGACCGAATACCTTCCTCTCTACAAAGGGAAGAAGGGTGAAATCGTGACCCAGTTCGACATGAAGAAGGTCGAAAAAGTCGGCCTGATCAAGTTCGACTTCCTGGGTCTGCGAACCATGACGGTTATCGAGGACTGCCTGGACATCATCCGCGAGCAGGGCAAGAAGGCCCCGAACCTCGAGACCCTGCACCTGGACGACCCCGAGACCTTTGCCATCTTCGCCAAGGGCGACACGGACGGCATCTTCCAGGTGGAGTCGTCAGGCATGCGCAAGTATCTCCGCATGTTGCGCCCGGACTGCTTCGAAGACATCGTCGCCATGCTCGCCCTGTACCGCCCGGGTCCGCTGGGCATGATCGGCGCCCACGGCGTGTCCATGGTCGACGAATTCATCATGCGCAAACACGGCGAGATCGAGGTCACCTATCCGCACCCGTCGCTCGAGGAGACCCTCAAGCCGACCTACGGCGTCATGGTCTATCAGGAGCAGGTCATGGCCACGGCCATGGTCATCGCCAACTACTCGCTCGGCGAAGGTGACCTGCTGCGCCGTGCCATGGGTAAGAAGATCGCCGAGGAGATGGCCAAGCAGCGGTCACGGTTCCTGGAAGGCGCGCGCGAGAACAAGATCGACGACGCCGTGGCCAACGACATCTTCGACACCATGGAGAAGTTCGCGGCCTACGGCTTCAACAAGTCCCACTCCGCCGCCTACGCGCTGATCTCGTACCACACGGCGTATCTCAAGGCCCATTTCCCGGTGGAGTTCATGGCCGCCCTGATGTCCACGGAAATGAACAACACCGAAAAGATCATCATGTACGTCAACGCGTGCCGCGACATGGACATCAAGGTTCGCCAGCCGGACATCAACGAGGGGCATGCACGGTTTTCGGTAAAGGACGGGGATATCCTTTTCGCCATGGCGGCCATCAAGAACGTGGGCGAGGAAGCGATCAACGAGATCGCTGCCGAGCGCGCGGAAAACGGCCCGTACCAGAATATTTTCGATTTCTGCGAACGCGTGAACCTGCGCCGGGTGACCAAGCGGGTACTGGAATCGCTTATCAAGGCAGGTGCGCTGGACTGCTTCTCCTGCTCCCGCGCCGCCCTGCTCGAGGACCTGGACAAGGCCGTGGCCCTGGGCCAGAAAAAGGCCAAGGAAAGGGATTCCGGCATGCTCAACATGCTGGACATGCTCGGCGGCGGCGAAAAGAAGGACTCGGCCCACTCGCCGACCTGCTCCCTGTGCGAGGAATTCGACGACCGCGAGAAGCTGACCCTGGAGAAGGAGGTCCTCGGCTTCTTCCTGTCCGGGCACCCGCTGCTGGCCTACCGCCACGACATGCAGCGGCTGCGCACCGTGACCCTGGAGGAGTGCAAGACCATCCCCAACGGTACCGAGGTCCGCGTGGCCGTGATCATCCCGGACTACAAGCCGTACACCACCAGAAAGGGCGACGCCATGGCGTTTTGCAACGCCGAGGATCTGACCACCTACGGCGAGATCACCATGCTGCCCAACGTGTACGCCGAGGCGCGGGAGCTGCTCGACGCGGACCGCCCTCTGCTGGTCCAGGGCAAGATCGACGTGCGCGAAGAGCCGGGCGGCCCCGAGGATGCGCCCAAGTCCGCCAAGATCCTGGCCGACAAGGTCCTGTTCCTGGCCGACGCGGCCCAAGGCTCGGATCAGCCGGTCAGTCTGTGGATCGGTGAAAAGAAGGCGGTGGACCCGCATCTCAACGCGCTCAAGGCCATTCTGCAGCGCTACCCCGGCACAACCAGCGTGAACCTCGGCATCATCACCCGCGAGTCCGTGGTCAACCTGCGGCTGGGCAACGGCTGGAAGGTCTACCCGGGCCGGGACTTCTGGAAGGAAGTCGAGGCCTGGCAGAACGGCGACGCCAAGGCATACCGGGCCGAGGCCGAGGCCGAACTTCTGTAGCCCCCGCCCCGGGCTCACCCACGCCGTCGGGATTCTTTACAGTCGTCAGCCAGCGCAACCAACCCGTTTAAAAGAACATATTAAAAAACGCTCTGTTTTGGCCTGGGCGCGGCGAGATAATCGTCCGCCCCGCAAGGCTTTTTCCAGTCCTCTTTACCGAATTTCGACACCGGAATACGTGTCTGAATTCTATAAATTCGATAGAATCAGTCAATAACTCTAAAATAATGTAAAGTTTTTCATAATGTCGAAAAACTTCACACCCTCAGGACGACTCTCCCGAAAAATAAACACAATAAAAACAGTACAATGAGGAAGGTACGCATATTGCATATTCATGGGAAGACGTACGAATCAAGCGTGTTCGGCACCTGAATTCGCACATACTCAAGGATAAACGCCATGAAGAGATACATACTTGCCCTGCTCATCATTGTCGGCATGATCATCGCCACCCGGCCCGAACGTGCAGAGGCCCTGGTCCTGCCCGACCTGACCACGTCCGTGGACACCGGTTTGGCCCGCCAGTATGGGGATTTCTACTCCTACTCCCTGCCCATACTCAATTACGTGGCCTCCGGGTTCACCGACACGGTATTCAACTCGGGCGATCCCTATTATTTGGACTCCGCTCCCGGGCAGTTGGCGGACAACATCGTCATCATGACCGGCACCACGGCTGACGCCGCCAACACGACGGGCTTCGAAAACGCCTACGACATCCCGAACAGCTACTCCCCCTACTCCACGGTCACCTATGCCGACCCCACCGTGAACAACGGCATCTACGCGGATTCCGACACTTCCTGGGACGCGAACATCTCCGCCCTGGTGGCCTACCTGGACGGCAGCATGCCCGTCTTCTACTTCAACAACAACGAAACCGGGAGCGCTCAGGACCTCTACATCACCGCGACGCTCTCCATCTGGAACAGCACGACCTCGACCGTTTACGGCACCTACCATCTCATCGACCCCCTCACGAGCGACAACTATGTGCTCTCCGGAGGAGACGTTGAGTTCGACGGCGAAGTCTTCTCGCACAATCTCGGTGCCAAGAAGGCGGCCTACGCAGTCCTCATCCCGGAACTCAACGCATTCCTGGACAATTGGACCGGCACCGGTGACAGCCAGTACGACATGCTCTCCCTGGAAATCAGCATGTACAACCTGGATAGCGGCTACGAACAGGCGTTCATCGGTCGTGGCGAATTCGCATCCAGCACCGTGCCCGAACCGGCCACCTGGCTGCTGCTGGGCCTCGGCCTGCTCGGCCTGCCCCTGGCCCGGCGTATGCGTCGGCGCTAGCAGAGCCACGCAACATGTACTTCAAGGCCCCGCTTCGGCGGGGCTTTTTTTGTTTGGTTGACAAACTGCGCCACGCTCGCACACCATGGACCATCGACCAAGCCCCGAAGCATACCGCTTACCCCCCTCAACCTCACAATCGCCGAGAAGGACGCATGAGCCGAGTCAACGAACTGCTGCAGAAAATCGAGGAACTTCAGGCCGAACTGGAACAGGAACTCCGCGCCAAGCGCGAGGACATCGAATTCACCATCCGCAAACGCAAGGTCAGCTTTACCCGAGAGGTGAAGGCCAAGCAGCGTGAATTTCTGAAAAGATGGCTGAACTATGTATACGATTCAGGGCCGCTGATCATTCTGACCATCCCGGTCATCTGGGGCGCGCTCATCCCCTGCGTGATCCTGGACATCGCGGTCACCATATACCAGTTCATCTGCTTCCCCATTTACGGAATCCCCTTTGCCCGACGGCGCGACTACGTGGTCATAGACCGTCAGCACCTCGGCTACCTGAACTGGCTGGAAAAGCTGAACTGCATGTACTGCGGCTACTTCAACGGCGTCATGAGCTACGTCCGTGAAGTCGCGGCACGCACCGAACAGTACTGGTGCCCGGTACGCCACGCCCGGCCGGTCAAGTCCGTGCACGGACACTACCGCGGATTCTTCGAATACGGCGATGCCAAGGGATACAGGGAGGGGTTGGAGCCGGCCCGTGAGAAGCTGGCCAAGAAGCTCCGCGAAGAAGTCTTGAAGAAATAGCCGGGGCAAACGCCGCCGGAAGAGGGATCAAGGGCGCGCGGCCATGCCGTGACGCCCTTTCCCGGCTCAGGACGCCTTTCTTTCGGCGTCCTGTTCCTTTGCCCGCCTTTCCTCGTCCTCTTCGTTCCGGGCCTGGATCTTCTCCTCGGCCACGGCTTCAACGTGCGCCAGTTCGCCGCCCGTTCCCCTGCGGCGCTCGTCCAAGGCCTGGATGCGCGGGGTCCGGCCATAGACAACCAGCATGTCTCCCGCCTGCAGCTCGGTCTCCGGCTTGGGCGCGCCCACGAAGGTGCCGTCCGCCCGGGTCACCGACAGAACCACCACGCCTTCGCTGGCCATCCTCAGGCTGCGCAGGGACCTCGCCGCCATCCAGTCATCCTTCTGTACATAGATTTCGCCGATGGCGTAGTCCCCGGACAGATGGAGCAGAGCCGCGTAATCCCGAACGTTCAGGGAGGTGTACCGCTTGAGGGCCCAGAGCACGACGCGGGAAAGAAAGTGGTCCATGCGTTTGCTCATGGCCAGAGCCAGCAGCAAGGCCAGCCCCGCGGCCAGCACGAGCACGCGCATCCATATGGGTGACCCGCTGTTTACCCGAATGAAGCCCATGAGCAGCGTGGCGATGGCCGTGACGACCCCGGCGTTGCCCACGACCATGAGCAGCAGCAGGATGCGGCGGCGCACCGGATGGTTGACCACCTTCTCGGATTCCGCCGTGGTGAACCCGACGCCCGTGAAGGCCGAGCGGGCCTGAAAGACGGCCGACTGGCGCGACAGGCCGGTATGGGTGAGAGCGAGGCTGGCCACGCGGGTGATGATCATGGAGACCACCAGGACGAGCAACAGAGAGACAATGGCTATCATGGGCGTTCCTTCTGAATCGATGATGGGGCTGATCCGCCCCGGCAGTCCGAAACTATACATTGCCTCGAGAGACCGCAAGGCGCGGCCCGGAAGTTGACACGGAAGCCGCCCCGGACAATCATCAATCCATGACACACGATTCACTGAACGAACTCAACGAGCGGCACCGCCGATTCGTCGAGGACCGCAACTGGCAGAAACACCAGACGCCCAAGAACCTGGCCATGGCTCTGACCGGCGAGGTCGGAGAATTGGTCGAGCTGTTCCAATGGCTGACCCCGGAAGAGAGCCGCGAGGTCTCGGGCCGGCGTAAACAGGCCGTGGCCGAGGAGATGGCCGACGTGCTCATCTATCTGGTCCGGATGGCCGACGAAATGGGCATTGATCTGGTTGCGGCGGCCCACGAAAAATGCGAGATCAACGAGAGAAAGTATCCGGCCGAGGCGTTCCATGAGAATGGCATGCGGCCCCACGAATACAAGGAGTCCAGATAATGCCCGGTAAATGGAAACTGACCATCACACAGGATTTTTCGGCATCGCACCAGCTGCGCAACTACTGCGGCAAGTGCGAGAACATGCACGGCCACAACTTCGGTGTGGAGGTGGTTGTCGAGGGCGACACCCTGGACCCCGACGTCCAGTACCTTGTGGACTTCAAGGAACTCAAGGCGATGACCAAGGCGGTGCTCGACAGGCTCGACCACACCCACCTGAACGAGGTGGAATGCTTCCGGGAGATCAACCCCTCCTCCGAGAATCTGGCCATGTTCATCTACCGCAACCTCAAGACGAACATGCCGGACAACATCTCCCTGGTGGAGGTCTCCGTCTCGGAAAAGGACTCGTCCAAGGCCACCTACTGGGAAGAATGATGGCCGACAGGAAGGACGAAAAGCGCGGCGAAATCAACGGCATGTCGTACGGGAAGATCATGACTTCCCTGCTCATCCCCAAAGACGCCCGAACCAATCCCCGACGGATTCTGAGCGGCATCGCCTTTCTGGCCTTTGTCTGCTTTTTCGTGTTCGGTACCCTGTACCGGAGCTGCACCAGCCAGGATGGGACCGCCGGTCAACCGGACGCCGTGCAGATGACCGCTCCGGCCGAGCCGCAAGCGCCCGGCCCCGGCGGGGAAAGCTAGCCGTGCGCGTGGTCATCCAGCGGGTTTCCGACGCGCGGGTCCTGGTCAACGACGCCGTGGTCGGCGAGATCGGCACCGGCCTGCTCGTACTCGTGGGCTTCGGCGGAGCGGACAAGGCGGACTTCCCCGACACCCCGGCCTGGCGCAAGATGCTCGACAAGCTCTTCAACCTGCGCATATTTCCGGACGACGACGGCAAGCTGAATCTGTCCCTGGCCGACACCAAGGGCGATCTGATGCTCGTCTCCCAGTTCACGCTCTACGCGGACTGCAAAAAGGGACGGCGGCCCTCGTTCACCGACGCCTGCCACCCCTACATAGCGGAATCCCTGTTCGAACGATTCGTCGAGGATGCCCGCAAAATGGCTCCGGCCGGGTTCGCCACAGGCCGCTTCGGGGCCGAAATGCACCTGGACTTCACCAACTGGGGGCCGGTGACCATAATCCTGGATTCCGACCAGCTCTAATCGGGTTGCCTCCGGGCGGCCCCTCCCCTACACTGCCTTCATGTCCGTAAAGACCAAGCTCATAACCGCATTGACCATGATCCTGCTTTTCGCCTTTATGGCCACCAGCCTGATCAATTACACTTTCACGCGTTCCTCGATCCGGGAGGAGCTGCTCAATTCCTCTCTGCCGCTGACCGGCAAGAACATCTATTCCGAGGTTCACTCGGATATGCTCCGCCCCATCCTGGTGTCCACCTCCATGGCCAACGACGCCTTCCTCAAGAACTGGATTCAAAACGGAGAACAGGACCTCGGGGCCATCAAGAGCTACCTTGCGGACCTGCGTGAAAAGTATGGTTTCCTGACGACTTTCTTTGTCTCGGCAAAAACCGACTGCTACTACTATCAGGACGGCCTCCTGAAAAAGATCGGCCCGCGCGACCCGCACGACGTGTGGTATTACGCCTTTGTCCGCAAAAACGTGGAGTTCGCCCTGGACGTGGACACCAACCAGGCCGAGAAAAACAAGCTGACCATCTTCGTCAACTTCCGTGTGGAGGACGAAAACGGTCGGCTTTTGGGCGTGGCCGGTGTGGGCATCAACATCGACCGGGTCACCAATCTTCTGGAAAGGGCCAGCGAGCAGTACCACCGCGAGGTCTATCTGGTCGATCAGGACGGACTGGTTCAGGTTCACCGCAACAAGTCCCGTATCGAGCGCTACTACATCACCAAGGCCGGAGGTATCCGCGACGTGGCCCAGGCCATCCTCGTGCCCCGGGACGATTCGCGCAGCTTCCAGTACGACTGGGACGGCGAGCACTATCTCGTGTCCACCCGGTACATCCCGGAGCTGAAGTGGTTCCTGGTCGTGGAGCAAAGTGAGTCCTCGGCTCTGGCCTCGGCCCGCGACAACCTCGCGCGAACCATAATCATCGGCCTTATCGCCTCCATTCTGATCATCGTGCTCTGCTCCCTCACCATCAATCACTACCAGGGCCGACTCGAAAAACTGATCAAGACCGACCCGCTCACCGGCGCGGCCAACCGCCGGGCCCTGGACGAAGCCTTCGAGCAGTTCTCCTACAAGGCCAGCCGCTACGACACCCCGTTTTCCGTGGTCATCATCGACATGAACAAGTTCAAGGCCATCAACGACAAACACGGACACCTGGCCGGAGACGACGTGCTCAAGGACGTGGCCGCGACCACCCGGCGCATCATCCGTCCCACGGACCTCCTGGCCCGCTGGGGCGGGGACGAATTCCTGATCCTCATGGACGGCGGAACCGAGAAGGCCGGAATTCTGGCCGAGCGCGTTGCCAACGCCCTGGCCGACGACAAACGGGACATCCCCGTTTCCTTCAGTTACGGCATGGCCGGATATGAAGAAGGCGACACCCTGGAGTCCATGACCCACCGGGCGGACAGAGCCATGTACAAGACCAAAGGCCGCGACTGCCGGGACCTGTAGACAAAAGCCCAACCGGCCGATAGAGAAGGGAATCATGCAACCATCCCAAATCCTTTGGCCCAGATTCAGGGGCACAACCCCGCGCATCCTCCTGCTCACCAGCCAGTATTTTCTCATCGGCGAGCTGGCGGCGGCCTGCGAGCGGCTGGGCGTGGAGCATCTGCTACTGGACTTCGGGACCAAGGAGATGGACCTCGACGAGTTCGTGGACGCCCTGACCGAGACCTTCGAAAGCTTCCGCCCCGACTTCGTGCTCACGGTCAACCATCTGGGCGTGGACCGAGAGGGCATCCTCGCCTCTCTGCTGCAAAAATACGACCTGCCCCTGGCCTCCTGGTTCGTGGACAACCCGCACCTCATCCTCGGGGTGTACAAGCATCTTTTCGAGGCCCGCACCGCCCTGTTCACCTGGGACCTGGACACCGTGGGGCCGCTTTCGGACATGGGTTTCGACCATGTCTTCCACCTGCCACTGGGCGCGGACCCGACCCGGCTCGTGCCCCACCGCGCCGAACCGATCGAGCAATGGCGCGCCCCCGTTTCTTTCGTGGGCAACTCCATGCTGACCAAGACCCTGATGCGCGCCCGGGCGGCCAATCCGTCCGAGCATCTCTTCCGGGCGGCCATGGAGGTGGCCAAGGCGTTCGCCCTGTCCGACGCGCAGCAGGCCGGTCCGTTCATGGCCGAGCATTTTCCCGAGGTCCGCGCCGCGTACAAGGGGTTCAACGATCCCGGACGCGAGCTGGCCTTCGAGACTTTCGTCACCTGGCAGGCGACCCTGCTCTACCGACTGGACTGCGTGTCCCGCATCCTGGAGTTCGAGCCGCTCATCGTGGGCGACACCGGCTGGCAGGAGCTGCTTTCCGCGCACTCCGGCTGGCGCTACCATCCGGAACTGTCCTATTACGATGACCTGCCCGACTTCTATCCGTTGAGCGAGATCAACTTCAACTGTACCAGCCAGCAGATGAAGGGCGCGGTCAACCAGCGGGTCTTCGATGTCCCCTGTTGCAACGCCTTTCTGCTCACGGACCACCGCCGCCAGGTGGAGGATTTGTTCGAGCCCGGCACAGAGATCGTCTGCTACGCGAGCCCCGACGACATCCCCGAGCTGGTCGAAAGATACCGCAACGATCCGGCGGCACGCGCCAAGGTGGCCGCAGCAGCGCGAAAACGGGTTCTGGCCGAGCACACCTACGACCACCGCATGACCATGCTCATGGAGACCATGCGCAGGACCTTCGGGTAGGCCATGACCCAAAAGCCCATCCTCATACTGCAGATGCAGCGCATGGGGGATCTGATCCTCTCCTATCCGCTGATGCTCTGGCTGGCCCGCCGCTACCCGGGACATCCGATCTTCGTGGCCGCCGAACAGACTTTTTACGAACCGCTCATGCGCCTTTCGCCCGCGGCCACCTACTTTCCGTGGTCCGGGGTCGCCCATCTGGAAAAACACGATTACGAACTGGTCCTGAACCTGTCCATTCAGGAAAAGGCCGCCGTGCTCGCGGGCAGGGTCCGGGCAGAGGCCAAGCTCGGACCGGTCCAGACCGATGACGGCACCCGGCGGGTGTATGGCGACTGGCAGCTCTACCGGACCTCACTGGTGCGCAACAACCTGTACAACCGGTTCCACTGGGGAGAGCTCAACGCCCTGGACGCCATCCCGTTTACCGACATCAAGGCCACCCGGTTCTCCGATCCCCGGACGCTGCCCGGCTCCAACAAGGTCGGGCTCTTCCTCGGGGCCAGCGACGCGGCCAAGCGTCCGACAGCCGAGTTCTGGGCCGGGCTGGTGGACGAACTCCACGGACGCGGCCTGCGCTCCGTGCTCTTCGGCGGCCCTGCGGAAAAGGCCCTCGGCGCCGAGGTGGCCCGGCTGGCCAAGGGGCCGACCCTGAATCTCTGCGGCACCCTGGGGCTGGACGAATTCGGGGCCGTGGGCCAGACATTGGGGTTGTTCATCACCCCGGACACCGGCCCCATGCACCTGGCCGCCTGGACCGGCCTCAAATGCCTGAACCTGTCCATGGGCAACGTCAACCCGTGGGAGACCGGCCCGATCTCTCCCGGCCACTATGTGCTCCGCGCCGACCTGCCCTGCGCCAAAGGGTGCTGGCAGTGCACCCAGCCGTCCCTGCTCTGCCACGAGCCGTTCAAGCCGAGCCGCGTGGCCGGGTTGGCCAAGCGGCTGGTCGGGGGCGCGGACAGTGACCGGCTGGCCCGGCTGGACCTTCCCGGCATGACCCTGTTCGAAACCGGCAGGTCCGAACTCGGTCTGTATCATTTACATAGGCTCGATCAGGCGGAGCCCGACGACGAGCGGCTCGCCTCCCGCTTCTGGCAGTCCCTGTTCGGCGGGATATTCGGGCTGTGGGACGATCGGCCCGCCATTCAGGCGTGGGGCAGGCTCGCTCAAAACGCGCCAGAAACGGCCGAAAGCCTCCTGACCCACATCCCGGAGATGGGCCGACAGTTCAAGCACGGCCTGCGCTCCGGCGCGGTCCTGGACCCGGCCTTCTGGGCGGACAGCCCGGCCATGGCCCGGCCATTCACGGGATTCGCGCACATGTATCTGGAAAACAAGGACTACTCCCGCGACGCCTGGGTGCATGTGCTGACGTTGCTGGAACGACTGGTCAACGCCTGCGACTAGACCTATCCTCCGCATTGCCGGGGGTCACCGGTCATTTCTTCCCCCCCGTAAACGGGATCAACTCCGCGATATAAAGACTTTTTTCCATTGGCACGCCTTTTGATTGAATACGTGCCGGAGGAGAAAAGTATGCAAAATATTCCCGGCACCACCGCAGAAGCCACTTCCGAAGTCGTCAAGCTGGTCCAACTGGCCACCAAGAGCAAGGGCGCCAACGCGTCCGCGCTTGCTGACGCCAAGGATGACCAGAGCACACGGTTCGCCGATCTGTTCAACGAGCACACCGAGATGGTCGAGGACGAACTGTCCATGGCCCCGGTGACGAGCAAGGAGCAGATGCTCGACTCCGCCCCCGGCATCAGGGAAGAGGAAGACAAGGAAACGACCACCAACGCGGCCGGAACCGAGGCCCCGAAGGTCGATCAGGCCAAGCAGGACGAAGAGACCGAAGACAAGAATCTCGAAAGCCGCATGACCAGCGAGGACCTGGACGGCGTTCGGGACGACCTCAAGGAATACGGTATGTCCGACGAGGAGATCGCGGCCATCGAGGAGAAGGTCAACTCCGATGAAGGCATGACCTGGGGCCAGTTCGTGTCCACCGTAGCCAAGAAGATCGCCGACTCCCGCGAAACAGAATTGACCGATGAGAAGAAGGCTTCCCTGGCCGGATTCTTCGGCAAGCTCGGTTTCACCCAGAAGGAATCGGACAAGCTCATCAGCCAGTTGGAGAAGGGACAGTTCGACAAGGTCCTCGGCCAGGTGGAAGCCAAGATCGCGGCCATGCCCGCCGATCAGCAGACCATGTTCACCAAGGATGAGGTCGAAGCCTTTGTTTCCTCCATGGGTCTGTCCAAGGAATTCGTCACCCAGGTTCAGGAGCTTTTCTCGACCAACACCCTGCCCAAGGACATGAAGCAGGCCTTCACCCAGATCCGCCAGGAGCTGGCCGGGCTGGACAAGAAGGATCAGAAGCTGGTCAAGGCCGTAGGCAAGGCGTTCGCCTCGATCATGGGCGATGCCCACAAGGCCACCTCCGCAGCCATGCAGGTGGACGAAGCCGTGGACCTCAAGGCTCGCGTGGCTGAGGAAAAGTCCGACACCAACGTGCGTGAGGAGCTGGCCCAGGCGTTCCGCGAGCGCAAGGACGCCCAGTCCGACAACACGGTCCGCAGACAGGCCCAGCAATCCGCTACCGACAAGGTGGAGATCAAGACCGACGCCACGGCCCAGGATCAGGTCGCGGACAAGGACGTGGACCCCGAGGCCGAGCACGACCGCAAGTGGGGCAACTTCTTCGACAAGGTCAGCGAGGAAGGCAGCCAGACCAAGGAGTCTTCGGCTTCAGCCAAGACCGATGCGGCCACTGCCGCGTCCAAGACCGCCTTGTCCCAGCAGGCTGCCGCTAACAACTCCACGGCCAAGGCGTGGGAAAAAGTTTCCGCCCCCAAGGTCATGAAGCAGGTCGATCAGGCCGTGCTCAAGACCCTGAATAACGGGGCCAAGCAACTCACTTTGCAGCTCACTCCCGAGAACCTTGGCAAGCTGTCCATCGTCCTCTCGGTGCACGGCAAGGAGGTCAGCGCATCCATCCGCGCGGAGAACTCCGACGCCCACAAGATCATCTCGGACAACCTTCATATCATTAAGCAATCTTTAGAATCTCAAGGCCTGAAGGTCGACAAGCTCGACGTCCAGACCGGCCTCGCGGACAACCAGAGCTTCCATAATTGGTTCGGCGAAAGCGAGCACAATCTGTCCCGCGAACGGGAGGCCATGATCGCCATGCGCAACCACATGCGCTCCATGCGTGCTCAGAATGGAGGCACAATGGCCCAGGACGTGCAATCTGTTGGTGAAAGGGTAATTACTTCCGATCAGGGCTTGCACCTTATCGCGTAAACGAGGTTTACAATGCCGTATACCGACACCACAGGAATCTATCTCGGAAAGCAGGAGGAGCGTCTCGCCGCCTCCAACACGCCGACCGAACACGACACCAGCCTGGACCAGGACGCCTTCCTGTCCATTCTGGTGGCGCAGCTCACGCACCAGGACCCGCTCAACCCCATGGAGGACACCGACATGACCTCCCAGCTGGCGGAGTTCTCGAGCCTGGAGCAGTTGACCAACATCAACAGCGGCATCACCACGCTCAACGAGACCATGGGCCAGAACGACATCCTCACCGCGGTCAGCTTCATCGGCAAGGAGGTCAAGGCCGAGGGCTACAAGGTCAGCATGAACGAGGGCAACGCCTCGACCATCTATTACGGATTCGGAGAGTCGGTATCCAGCATCATAATGAACATTTACGACGACGAAGGCGCAATCGTCCGAACCGTGGAGCTCGGCAGCAAGGAAGCCGGGACCTACCAGTACACCTGGGACGGCAAGGACGAGGACGGTAACGATCTGCCCGACGGCCAGTACGGAGTGGGTATTCTCGGCGTGGACCTCAGTGGCGAATACGTCATGGTTCAGACCGAGATCTCCGGCAGGGTCGACGGCGTGGTCACCGAAAACGGAACCCAGTACCTCCGCCTGGAGGACGGCCGGTTCATCAACATGCTCAACGTCAAGGAAGTCGTTGATCCCAACGCCTCCTCGGTGGTCGATTCCACCGACACCTCGGATGAGGGCAACGAAGAGACCGGGGACGGCGAGGAAAGCGACACCGCGGCGTAGGCCAACTTGGATTATTTCACTCGGGGCCGAAGGCGGCACCGGGCTCTTGGAGAAGAGATTAGGAGGTTATTATGGGTTTAGGAGCATCACTGTATTCGGGCATTTCTGGCCTGACGGTACACTCGGAACGCATGACAGTCATCGGCAACAACCTGGCCAACGTGAACACCACCGGGTTCAAGGGCGCCATGATGCAGTTCGAAGACCTCGCCAGTTCCGATTTCGCCACCGTCAACGGCGTGGGCCAGGTGGGACGCGGCGTGCGCGTGTCCACCATCTACTCGGACTGGGGCCAGGGCGCATTCGAAGCGTCCACCGAGGCCACCGACATGGCCATCTCCGGCGATGGACTCTTCGTGGTCTCCCCGCTGGGCGAGGACATGAAATATTATTCCAGGGCCGGCAACTTCCGCTTCGACAGCGACGGCTATCTGGTGGACCCGCACGGCTACATTCTCCAGGGATGGGAGATTGAGCGCAGCACCACCACGGTGACCACGACCACCTCGACCACCACGGAAGAGCCCAGGTCCGCGCGCATCATCGGTACGCCGACCAACATCCGCATGGAGAACTTCCAGTCCGAGCCCAAGGCGACCACCAACGTGTCCATCGTCACCAACCTGGACCCCTCGGCCGCGGACGCCTCCACCAGCTCGACCAATCCCTATTTCGCCATGTTCAACAACTGGGACGGCACGGCAGATACGCCGCTGGCCTCCACCCTGTATGGCTACTCGACCACGCTCAAGGTCTACGACGACATCGGCACGGCCCACAACCTGACCGTGTACTTCGACCAGGTGACCATGAGCAACGCGGGCGGCGACACGGTCTGGGAATACATGGTTACCTGCGAGCCGTCGGCCGACCGGCGCATGCTCTCCGGGGCCAACGGCAGCATGACCTCCATCGGCGAGGCACAGACCTCGGCCGCGGGCGTGCTCATGATCGGTACCCTGACCTTCACCACCGGCCAGCTGTCGGGCATGAGCGCCTACACACTGAAGTCCAACGGCGGTACCAACATCAAGGATCTGAACAACTGGGATCTGGCCGACTTCTCCACGAGCGGTTTCCCGGTCTGCACAGCCAACTTCCTGGGCAAGTCCAACGCCAGCACGGCCGAAGCGACCAACGCCACCCCCATCCAGATCGACTTCGGTATCTCCAACAAGGACCTGTCGAGCAACGGTGGCGGCGCGACGACCATCGGCTGGGGCGGCGGCCTGGGCACCGTCCCCACCACAGCGGCTCAAGTGGGCAACAACATCAGCAACACCGGCTACCTGGCCAACTTCAAGGACCCGGCGATCTCAGCCCTGGCCACCCAGAGCTTCGACACCGGCGGCTCGTCCACCCTGTACCAGAGCCAGAACGGTTATTCCGCGGGTATCCTGCAGAACATCTCGGTTTCCCGCGAGGGCATCATATCCGGCCACTACTCGAACGGGCAGGTGCTCGAGCTCTATGCCGTAACCCTGGCCACCTTCACCAACCAGCACGGACTCCGCCGCGAGGGCGGCAACCTGTTCACCGAAACCCTGGAGTCCGGCCCGGCCCTGACCGGCCAGGCGGGCAGCTCGGGCAAGGGCACCATCGACGGCAACGCCCTCGAGATGTCCAACGTGGACATGGCCACCCAGTTCGTCAGCATGATCACCACCCAGCGTGGCTTCCAGGCCAACACCAAGGTGATCACCACCGTGGATTCGCTGCTCGGCGAAGTCATCTCGATGAAGCGGTAACCAACAGAGGTCTTAAGTAACCCATACTCATAGACGTCCTTCTCCAAGGCCCCCCGGCCACCCACCAGGGGGCAAAGAAAACCCAGCGGCCCGGCGATGTAATGATCATCGCCGGGCCGTCCGGTTTATGGAGCAGGCTCGAAACGTGAGGAGGGGCCTCGCCGCCTGCCTGTGACCAAGGGGATTTTGACGCCATAGATTGTCCGCGCATCCACGACGGGACTTTGGCTGTATTCCTTACTTTAGGATTTCGCTTTTACAGCGACTTCCTTTTTTGCTGGCGCAGAAAAAAGGAAGCAAAAACTGCGCTGTGGTGCGATCGCGCGTCAGCGGACCCAAGAGCCCGTAGGCGGCTTTCGCTGTCCGGATCGAAGGTCTGCTTCGCAGGCGCGATCCGGCCTCCGCTTCGCCGCCAAAGACGGGCTCTAAGGTCCGCTGCCGATTGCTACCCTCCGCAAGAAAGAATCGGCATGTCGCGTTTGGCCTGCCAAAAGAGGCCAACCGCCGGCATTTGGTCTTGCTGTGCGACTGAGTTAGTTGACCTTCCGCGTTTGGCTTGTCGTCAGGCCCGGCATAAACCCACTATTGCAACATGGAGCGCCTCGGACGCTCGCGTCCGACAGCGGCTCTCATAGTTACGCGCCAGGCGCACTCTACGGCTTCCCGCCACACCTCTTCCCTTCACCCAATCGAGCCCTTGAACGGGAGGTTAGAAGCTGACCGCGAGGGGCGGCGGCTTTTCGAATCGCCGCGAGCGCAGCGAGCCTCGATTCGGGAGCCGACCCGAGCGGATCAGCTTCTTGCCTTCCGTTCTCCGGGCGGCCGCCCCACACTCCCAGGCCCTTTTTTTCGTCTATTTTTTTGGGCCAGCAAAAAAATGGACCCCGCCCGGAGGGCATGGAGAATTGTGCGGGGCTCCAGCCCCGCACAGCGACTCTCGGAAGCTGAAGAAGCGCAGCTTCTTCACTGGCTCTCGCGGCACCGCCGCGCATCTTTCCATCACCCGCCGCCCATAGGGCGGCTTTCCTTATCTTCTTAAGGCACCGTCGAGGCCCTTCGACTCCCCTCTTCCCACCCGGCAAATATTGACAAAGCATTGACGGGCAAGGGTTTGCGCCCGTTTTCAAAGGGGAAAAATTAGCCTTTCTAGACTTTTTTTAGATACTTATCTTATTAATATAAATTAATAAAATTATGTTGGCACACATGATGCTTAATCTTGGCAAAATGGATTTGAGAATCGAACAAGGAGGGTTCTGATGTCTTTAGTCATTAACCACAACCTCATGGCCATGAACGCCCAGAGGAACCTGTCCGACCACTACGGCCGGCTCGGTGTCTCCACCCGGCGTTTGTCATCCGGTCTTCGGGTCGGTACCGCTGCGGACGATGCGGCCGGTCTGGCGATTCGCGAGCTCATGCGATCGGAAATCAGCTCCCTGCATCAGGGCATCCGAAACGCATCCGACGCGATTTCGCTGATCCAAACCGCGGACGGCGCACTGCAGGTAGTCGATGAAAAGCTCATTCGTCTGAAGGAGCTGGCCATGCAGGCGTCCACGGGTACCTACAACTCCGACCAGCGGATGATCATCGACTCCGAATACCAGGCAATGTGCTCGGAGATCACCCGTATCGCCCACGCGACGGACTTCAACGGAATTTACCTGCTTAACGGCAACCTGTCCGGCGACCCCGGAGTAGACCACGACGGTACGGGCCTTCAGGCCACCGGTCCGCTGAAGATTCACTTCGGCACCGGTAACGACTCGGCCGAGGACTACTACTACGTCGCCATCCAGGGTTCCACTTCTTCCGCCTTCGGTCTCGGCCACCTGGCCGCCCTGAAGCTCAACGGGGCCACCTGGGAAGAAATGAACGCCGGTAAGTCCATCTCCACCCAGGCTCTGGCCCAGGCGGCCATGGAGGCGATCAACCAGGCGATCATCTCCAAGGACAAGATCCGCGCCAACCTCGGTTCCATGCAGAACCGGCTGGAGAACACCATCACCAACCTGGAAATCCAGGCCGAGAACCTGCAGGCCGCGGAATCCCGCATTTCTGACGTCGATGTGGCGCAGGAAATGACCGAGTTCGTCCGCAACCAGATTCTCACCCAGTCCGCTGTCGCCATGCTGGCGCAGGCCAACTCCCTGCCGAGGATGGCCATGCAGCTCATCGGCGGCTAGCCGTAAGCGGCAAGACGCGACTGAAGACGATCGGAACCGGCCCTGCGGGATAGTCCCGCAGGGCCTGGTCTCCGGTCGTTTTGGCCGTAATGTGTGTGGGAATTATTCTTCTTCGAGAAACTCGAGGCCCATGCGCGCGGCTTCCTGCTCCGCACGCTTCACGCTGGTGCCCACGCCGCGGAACTTCTCGCCCTGCGGCAGGGTGACGTCCACTTCGAACTGCTTCTCGTGTTCCGGACCGCTGGTCCCCGAGAGTACGTACACCGGCCTGTCTCGAAACAGCTCCTGGGCCACTTCCTGCAACCGGCTCTTGTAGTCCTTGGTCTCGGGCAACATGGCCCGGGCGGGCCAATGCTCCTCGAAAATTTCCAGAATGGTATTGCGGGCGCACTCGAACCCGCCGTCCAGAAAGACCGCGCCGAGCACGGCCTCGAAAGCGTCGGCCAACAACGCGTCGCGTTCCCGGCCCCCCTGCAGCTCTTCGCCCCTGCCCAACCGGATATACTGGTCCAGCTTGAGCCCACGGGCCATGCCCGCCAGGGACTGCTCCTTGACCAGCTGGGAACGGATACGCGTGAGCTGGCCCTCGTGGGCCGACGGATAGCGCCTGAATCCCTCCTCGGAAATGCACAGCTCCAACACGGCGTCGCCCAGAAATTCCAACCGTTCGTTGTCCTCGATGCCGCTTTGTTCGTTGGCGAACGAGGAGTGGGTCAGAGCCGTCTCCAGGAACTTGACTTGGGCAAACCTATGGTGGATACAATCCTGTAGCTCAGCGGTATCCATTCAACCCCCTTATTTATGCAACCAGACGCCCAACTCCGCGAACTTTTCAACCCCGAATCCATCGCCGTGGTCGGCGCTTCCCGGAGCCCGCTCAAGCTCGGGCATCTCATCCTGTCGAATTTGATCTCGGCAGGGTACAGGGGGACAATCTTTCCCGTCAATCCCGCGGGTGGAGAAATTCTCGGCCTCACCGCCTATCCTTCCACAGCCGATCTACCCCGCCCGCCCGACCTCGGCATCATCGTCCTCCCGCGCGAAAAGGTCCTCGACGCCATGCGCGAGCTGGCCGACGCCAAGGTGGACGCCATCTGCGTGATCACCGCCGGGTTCCGCGAGACCGGACGCGACGGCTTCGAACTCGAAATGGAAATGGCCGACCTGGCCCGGCGCCGGGACATCACCCTGCTCGGCCCCAATACGCTCGGCCTGTTCAACACGTCGATCAACCTGAACGCCTCCATCGCCCAGACCATGCCCGCCAAGGGGTCCATCTCCTTCTTCTCCCAGAGCGGCGCCCTGTGCTCGGCCATCCTTGACTGGGCCGAGGGCGAATCCATCGGCTTTTCCAAATTCGTATCGCTCGGCAACAAGGCGGGCGTGTCCGAGGCCGACGTGATCGAGGCGCTGGGCGACGACCCGGACACCAAAGTCATCATCGGCTATCTGGAATCCGTGGACGACGGGCGCAAATTTCTGACCCGGGCGCGGGCCGTGACGGAAAAGAAACCCGTCATCATGATCAAGGCGGGTACCACCGCGGCGGGCGCGCGGGCGACCTCCAGCCACACCGGCTCCCTGGCCGGAAGCGTGGAGGCCGGTTTGGCCGCGTTCAAGCAGGCGGGCATCATCCGGGTGGAAAACCTGGAGACCCTTTTTGACTTGGCGCGAGCCTTTGCCGAACAGCCTCTGCCCCAAGGCCCGAACCTGACCGTGGTGACCAACTCCGGCGGACCCGGCATCCTGGCCGCCGACGCCTGCGAGGCCGCCGGGCTCAACCTGGCCCGTCCGTCCCAGGCGACCCTGGACAAACTGACCGAGTCCCTGCCGCCGTTCGCCGCCATCTACAACCCCATCGACATCATCGGGGACGCCAAGGCCGAACGCTACCGCGCCACGCTCGAAGCCGTGGCCGCGGACGAGACCTCCCACGCGATCCTGGTCCTGCTCACGCCTACGGCCTCGGCCGAGATCGTCGAGACCGCCCAGGTCATCATCGACATTTCCAAGACCTGCGACAAACCGATCTTCGCCTCCTTCATGGGCGACGAGAGAATCGGCCCCGGTCGCGACATGCTCCTGAGTGCGGGCATCCCCTGCTACGCCTATCCGGAACCGGCCATCACGGCCATCTCGGCCATGCTCGCCCATTACCGATGGAAGAACCGACCCTATCCGGTGGAGGTCTGTTTCCGCCGCGACAAGGGGCGGGCCGAGCGAACCATCCAGGCCGCTCTGGAAGCGGGCGTGACCGAGCTGTCCTTCAACGACGCCATGGACATCGCCGCGTCCTACGAGCTGCCCGTACCCGAAACCCGGCTGGTGCGCACCTCGGACCAGGCCGTACGCGCGGCCAAGAAGATGGGCTACCCCGTGGCGCTCAAGATCGAATCGCCTCATTTGAGCAGCCGGGGCGAGGTGGACGGCGTGGCCCTGGACCTGCACACCCCGCGCGAGGTCCGCGACGCCTGGCTCGACATCACCACCCGGGCCCAGCGCAAGCGCCCGGACATCTATATCGCGGGCTGCCTTGTCCAGACCATGGGCCCGGTCAAGGCCCGCGAAGTCGTGGTCCGGTTCACACAGGACCCGCAGTTCGGTCCGCTCATTTCATTCTGTCTGGCCGGGCCGTCCGCCGAGATCCTCGGCGACGTCAGCTATCGGCTGGCCCCGCTTGCCCTGCATGAGGTCCAGGACATCGTCCGCGAGATCAAATCGTTCCCCCTGTTGCGCGGCGTGCGCGGCGAGGAGCCGGTCAATCTGGCCGCCATCGAGGACATCCTGCTGTCCATGTCCCAGATGGCCACGGACTTTCCAGAGATCCGCGAGGCCGAACTCAACCCCATCCTGGTGGACGGCGAAGGGACGTTCGTGGCCGACCTGCGCGTGACCGTCGGACCCATTTGACGCTTGGACATTTTTTGCGGTCTCATATACTAACAAATGACGGGGCGTTGCGGTTCTGGCCCCTTTCACATTCAGGAGGACGATAGGCATGGCTGGACTCTACATAGGCTCTACCACCGGGTATTCAGGCAAGAACATGATCGTCATGGGCATGGGCCTGCGCCTGCAAAAAGACGGGTACAACGTGGGCTACATGAAACCCGTCGGGGCCATGCCCATGGAGATTGACGGCAAGCTCGGCGACGAGGACGCCGCCTTTGTCCAGGATGTGCTCGGCCTGAGCGAAGATCCGGCCATGGTCACCCCCGTGGTCGTCACCCAGGACTTCAAGGTCAAGGCGTTCACCGGCAAGATGGACGGTCTGCTGGACAACATCGTCGAAGGCTACGAGGCCGTGTCCAAGGACAAGGACGTCACCCTGGTGGCCGGTTCCGGGTCCATGTACTCCGGCAAATACTGCGACACCGACGCCATTTCCGTGGTCCGCAGACTCGGCATCAAGACCGTGATCATCGACCGCTTCCAGAAGGAACTCAAATACGACTACCTCATGGCCATGAAGGAGACCCTCGGTGATCTCATGGCGGGAGTCATCCTCAACGACGTTCCCCCGAATTTCATGGATGAAATCACCCAGCTCCTGGGGCCGGCCCTGGAGGCCAAGGGCGTCAAGATCCTCGGCGTCATCCCGCGTGATCCGCTCATGGGCGCCATCAAGGTCGGCGACCTGGCCGACCGCTTGGGCGGCAAGATCATCTCCGCTCACAACAAGAGTGAGCGCGTGGTCGAGTCCTTCCTCATCGGCACCATGCAGGTCGAAAACTTCATGACCCACTTCCGCAAGAAGAAGAACTCCGCCATCATCGTGGGCGGCGACCGGTCCGACGTGCAGCTCGTGGCGCTGGAAGGCGACTGCCCCTGCCTCATCCTGACCGGCAACCTCTACCCCAACGACATCATCCTGACCCGCTCCGAGGTCCTGGAAACGCCCATCATCATGGTCCGCGAAGACACCTTCACCGTGGCCAAGAAGATGGACGACATCCTTTCCCGGCACAAACTGCGCGACGCCATCAAGATCAAGCAGGGCGCCGAACTCGTGTCCAACAATATCGACTTCGAATTCCTCAAAAAGGAACTCGGCCTGAAATAGACCGAACCATCGCCGAAAACACCAATGGGGGCTGCAACTGCAGCCCCCATTTTATTTTGTTTACAGGGCGACTTTGCTCCCCCGTCATTCCTCCATCAATTCCGGCTTCACATACTCGGTGATGTCGTTGCCGAAGTGGATGTAGACGTCGCTAACGCCCTTGACCGGGACCCAGTAGCTGTCGAGAAACCTGCCGGTCTGGGGGAAAAGAGCGCCTTTGCGCTCGGCCTCGCCGCTCTTGAGCATCCTGTTGGCCAGACAACCAGGACAGGTTTTTTCTCTGGGATACAGGGAATGGCATTTGATGCCCGACCCGATGCCCAGCTCCTCGGCGCGCCGGTTCACGGCCAACACGTCCCGACAGGCGTGAATGAGCATCACGGGTTCGGGATACAGCCCCCACATGGTATCAAAAGCATCCAAGACGGATTGATCGATCTGTTTCATTTTCCTCTCCATGAGGTTTGAAGTGACGCCGGAACCGACCCCGGCCTATATTAAACAAACGCTCAATTAATTATAAGCGTAAAAAAAAGCGGGTTACAGCCGTATGGCATCCCATGCCAGCAGGAAGGCTGTTTCGATGGTCTTCTCCGTAATGACTGCCGAGTGGCCGCTGCCGGGGTTGGCCAGGCTGAGGATGGGATAGAAGAAAAACATCATGTGCATGTGGGAATGGACATCCTTGAGTATCTTCTCGTCCACCCCGCGATGGATGACCGCCAAAAGGGGTCCGAAAAAGGACTCCATCTCCGCCAACGAGATGCGCTGCATGTACGGCGATTTGGAGAACTGCTCCGTATAGAGGTAATCATCCCGGTTTCGGGACACGTATCGGAAGGTGTTGCACCAGATGGAATGGAGCACATCCCTCACGGACCGGTCGCTGTCCAGTCCCTGAAAGATTCCCTGGGACCACTCGCCCATGACCGTACGATACGCATCCACGATCAGGTCGTCCTTGTTCTCGAAGTAGGTGTACAGGGTCGCGGGCGAGACATTCGCCTCCCCCGCGATCTTGGACACGGAAGCGGCCGAGAAGCCGATCTCGTTGACCAACCGGACCGTGGCCCGAATAAGGGCCTGCCGCTTGCTGTCGTCCTTGATGCGCATGCGCGCTATACTAAACGATCGTTCAGTTATGGCAAGGTGTTTTTGATACGCCTTCACGGGCCGCAGCCCGCCGCGCCATTATGCGCCCCTGCCGACCATGGAACGGAACACGAAGCCGAGGTTCTTGGGGTTCTCGCCCACCCGGCGGATGGAATAGGGCCACCAGTCACGCCCGAACGGCAGATACAACCGCACGGCCACGCCTCTGTCGGCCAGTTCGCGCTGGTAGGCTGTGCGTACACCCAGAAGCATCTCCACTTCCCATTGATCGCGCTGCCAGCCGTTGGTGGCGGCCACGTGCTCGGCAAAGGCGACCATGCGATGGTCGTGGGTGCCGAAAACCGGGTACACGCCCCGCTCGCGGGCCTCGGGGGACAGCAGGGTGACGATGGCTTTGCGATAAGCGTCGTCCCGGTCGCGCCTTCCGGTCACGGCCTTTTTGCCGGGTTCGGCAAAAGCGCCCTTGACCAACCGAACCATGGCGCCGCCCGCCACCAGCCGAGCCAGATCGTCGGGTGTACGGTGCAGGTAGGCCTGGATGGTCACAGCCACCGGAAGATTCTCACTGCGCAGATGATCATACAGGTCCAGGGTCGGTTGCGTAACCGTGGAATCCTCCATGTCGAGCATGAGCACGTCCCGTCCGGCCCCGGCATTGGCCGCCACCTCGCGGGCCAGTTCGGTCACGTTCTCGCGGCAGGCTTCCCAGGAGATCATGGCCCCCAGCTGGGTCGGGTCCACGGACAGGTGCACGTCCAGCCCGGACCGGCCCAGCCCCTGTGCAACCTCGGCCAGAGCGCGGCTGGTGGTCTCGATCTCAAGCGGGTCGGCCACATATTCGCCCAGATAAAACAGGGACGCGGACAGTTTTTGCTCGCGCAGAGTCCGGGCGCGCGCCAACCCCTCGGCTCCGTCCCGGCCGCCCACGAACCGACTGGCGAAACGGCCCATGAATCGCGAATTCTGCATCCGGCGGGTCACGGATTCACTCCGCGCCAGACCGATCATCATTTTTTGCCACAACAGCATGTCTCTTTCTCCTTTGGTTGAGGAGAAGGAGCCTAATCATGGCCCATGAAACCGTATTGTACGAAATTGCGGCTTAGGTCAGGAACGGCCGGAATCCCGGTATTGGCCCGGAGTGGCCCCGGTGTACTGTCGGAACACGCGGGTAAAGTGGGACTGATCGGTGAAGCCGGTCTCCAATGCAGCCTCGCTGACAGGCATTCCCTGGGCCAGCAGCCGCTTGCCCAAGTCCACCCGCAGCTGGTTCTGGTAGGCGTGGGGCGGCAGCCCCGTGGCGGCCTGAAACACGCGCAGCAGATGGTACCGGCTCAGCCCGGCTGCACCGGCCAGCTCATCCAGCGAGACCTTCTCGGCAAGATGATCCGAAAGATAGGTGCGCACGGCTTTAATCGCATCCCGTCCGTCGGAACGGACCTCCTGCGCCGGGCCGGGCTCTCCGTGGCGGGAGATGGCCTCGGCCAGTCCCTGAACGAGCAGGGTCTCCCGCTCCAGCCGGTCCGCCTCCTCGGCAATGGCCACTTGCAGGGCGCGCAGCCGTTCGACCAGCAGGGGATCGTCGACCACAGGGATGGGAAAACGAGGAATCCTCGCGTCCGGCCCGAAGAGTTCGCGGGCCACGGCCAAAAGCAGAGCGGGGTCGATGTAGAACATGGTGTAGGCCATGTTCGAGTCCGGGTCCGGGTTGCAGGCATGGGCCAGATGCGGGCCGATGAAGACCACCTGTCCGGTGATCGCCCTGTGCGCGGTCCCTTCGAGGTCGAAAGTGGTCCTGCCCTGCTCGATGAAGCCGATGGAAAAAGCCTCGTGCACGTGGGTGCGGAAGGCCTCCTCGTTGTAGGAGGATCGGCGCACTTCAACGCCCGTCAGGTCAGGATCGCGCCAGAAGCGCACGTTCTCGTTGATCGGTGTCTTGCCCATAACCAATACGTACAGGCCCCGGCGCAAAGGCGTCAACCGGCCCGGCACCGGCTCGTTAAAGCCGACTGAAAAAGGGTGTATCTCCACAGACTAAACGCGTATGCTTTGATTATGAGCAACGCGGCCATCGACAAGACGGATTTGACCACGCGGCCCATTCCCGAAGTGATCCGGCAGGTGGCCGTGCCTTCGAGTGTGGGCTTTTTCTTCAATACCATGTTCAACGTGGCGGACACCTGGTGGGCCGGGCGCATCGACACCCACGCCCAGGCCGCCCTGGCCCTGTCCCTGCCCGTATACTTCATCATCACCGCCCTGGCCGGCGGCATCGGCACCGGCTCCACCGCGCTGATGGGTTCGGCCCTGGGCGCACGCGACCGGGACAAGGCCGCCCTGGTGGCCGTGCAGATGCTCGGCTTCGGACTGCTTTCATCCCTGGCCCTGGCCGCCTTCGGGCTGATCTTTTCGCCCGCCATCTTCAGTTGGCTGGGGGCGAACGGCGAATATCTGGATATCTGCCTGAGCTACATGAACCCGATCTTCGCCTGCAACGTGGTGACCATGTCCGTGTTCCTGTTCAACGCCGTGCTGCAATCCCAGGGCGACACCAAGAGCATGCGCAACACGCTCATCCTCATGGCCTCACTGAACGTGATCCTGGACCCGTGGTTCATTTACGGCGGATTCGGCCTGCCCGCCATGGGGCTGGCTGGCGTGGCCTGGGCCACCATCGTCCTGCAGGGAATCGGCGCGGTCTACCTGCTGATCAAGACGCGGCGCACCGGACTGCTCAGGACGGACAAGGGCCGCAACTTCATCCCCCACATGAAGATCTACGGCGAGATCGCCCACCAGGGCTTCCCGGCCGCCCTCAATTCCATGACCGTGGCGCTCGGCTTCTTCGTCATCTTCCGGTACGTGTCCGAATTCGGCCCCGAGGCCTCGGCCGCCTACGGCATCGCCACGCGCATCGACCAGGTGGTACTCATGCCCTGCATCGGCCTGAGCATAGCCGCCCTGACCATCACGGCCCAGAACTACGGCGCAGGAAAGATCGACCGCATCCGGGAGAACTTCCGCAAAAACCTGCTTTACGGTGCCTACCTGCTCGTCCCGCTTTCCGTGCCCATACTGCTCTTCGCCGGGCCGCTCATGCGCATCTTCACCCAGGACCCGGCGGTCATCGCCGTGGGCGCGGGCTACCTGCACATCGACGCCTTCACCCTGTACGGTTACGTGGCCATTTTCGTGCCCACCTCGATCCTGCAGGGCATGAAGCGCCCCATGTTCGCCATCTGGCTCGGCCTGGCCCGCCAGGTGGTTCTCCCGTTCGTCCTGTTCACCCTGCTCACCCAGGTGCTCGGCTACCCCATCACCGCCCTCTGGGTGGCCATTTTCGTCATAGTCTGGATCAGCGCCGCCGTGGCCCTGTGGTTTGCCAGGAAGACCATCCACAAAATGGAGGCGGAACAGGCTGAAAAGCACGCGGACTGACGCGTCGCCAATAACTCCGGTACCTGCGGGACTCAATAGTCCTCGCTTCAACCGACCCTTTCGAGTGCCTTGGATGCACCGCATCCAACAGCGCTCCTCCCCTGAAGCGCCTTTGTGCGCAAAGCGCGCAAACAGAGGCTCTCACCCCTCGCTCGCACAGGCCGAGGCTTTCGAGAGTGGGTCAGATGTGCATTTTATTCCGGGGGGCTTTCACCGCAGTGTAGTGGACCTACATGAGGATGAAAGCCCCCCGGGAAAAATGTGCAGATGGCCTGCTATCGGAAGCCGACGTACAAAGTACCGCCGTGGAGTTGACACCATGGCCGGCTTCCGGCTATGGTGCTCGACTCCACGGCGGGCCAGTAGCTCAGTTGGCAGAGCCACCGGCTCATAACCGGTCGGTCCCAGGTTCGAATCCTGGCTGGCCCACCAACGACCCACTTCCGGGAGACGTGATTGACGAAGACCCGAAAGCAGAAGAACGCATATTTCCTGAAATCCCCCATCATGGCCGCAGGCCGGGTGATCGAAGAGGACAAGAGATGCTCCCGAGGGGGAAACCCTACGGGAGCATCCTCATTATGGGAGATGGTCGTAAGTCTATGAAAATTCAAGAGATTTTAGCAATTTTCAGAGAGCTCGCCCCGGAGGAGAATCAAAGTTCCTGGGACAATTCCGGGGTGCAGGCAGCCGGGACCGTGACCGACACGGACAAAGTGGCCGTGACTCTGGAACCCACCCCGGCAGCGATTTCCCGCTGCATCGAGTGGGGCGCGGGCGTGGTGATCACGCACCACCCGCTCTACATGAAGCCCAAGGCTCCGAGCGCGGAAGGAATGTACCTGGACGTGCTCAGATCGGTTATCCCGTCAGGAGCATGGCTCTATGCGGCCCACACCTCCCTGGACACCCGGCCCGGCGGTCCGGCCTTCTGGCTGGGCAAAGAGCTGGAATTGACCGGCAAGCGGTTGCTCGAAGTGGAGCACGGCCGTGCGCCGGTGGAGGCGTCCTTCTATTGCGAGGAGCCGATCTCCCGCGAGGCGGCCGACATCTGGGCCGACCACGACGGGGTGCACTCGGTCTCCCAGAGCCGCACCGGCGAGGTCCGGGTGGTCTGCGATGAGCCCCAGTGGCGCGGATTGGCGGACAAGATCGAATTTTCCCTGGGCAAACGGCCTCTGTTCTACCTCCGCTCCCTGACCGCGCCGGTGCGCGAGGTCGGCTTCGGCGAGGCGGGCGAACTGCCCGAGGCCATGCCCTTTGACGCGTTCATGGACCGGCTGGCCGGGCTTATCGAACGCGACGCCCTGATGATAGCCGGCCCAAGGCCGGAGCAGGTGCGCACCGTGGCCTACTGCGGCGGGTCGGGCACGTCCCTGATCGAACGGGCGGCCAAGGCCGGGGCGGATGTGTTCGTCACGGGAGACATGAAATACCACCCGGCCGTGGAAACCCCGGTCTGCGTGGTGGATGTGGGCCACTTCTCCCTGGAAGAGGAGATGATGCGCCGTTTCGCCGATGAGCTGGATGACGCTCTGTCCGGTGCGGAAGTCCGTTTCTTCCCGGGCGAGGACCCTTTTTCGGTATACACCAAGTAACGGAATCACTTTTCATTATTTCAAATAGATAGTGAGGTTAACCCATGTATCAGAAACAGATTGAACAGTTGATCGTCCTGCAGGAAGTGGACGACGAGATCCTCGAGCTGACTCAGGAAATCGAGCAGGCTCCCCAGGAACTTGCCGACCTCGAGAATCAGCTCGGCGAATTCGAAGAACGCCGCGGCCAGATCGACGAAAAGATGAGCATCCTCAACGAACAGAAGAAAAAGCTGTCCGTGGAGATCGAAGAGGATGCGGGCAAGATCAAGAAGTCCAAGAACAAGCTGATGCTCGTCGGCAACACCAAGGAATACCACGCCATGATGCGCGAAATGGATTCCCTGGAAAAGCTCAACCGCATGCGCGACGATGAGCAGGAAGCCGTGCGTGAGGAGCTCATTCGCCAGGACGAGGCCACCCAGTCTCTGAATGAGGAAATGGGCGGCGTGCAGGAACAGTTCGACGCGCTCAAGACCACTCTGGACGAACGTCTGGAAAAGGCCAACAAGAAGCTCGACGCCCTGAACCGCAAGCGCAAGAAGGCCTGCAAGGCCGTTCCGCCGCCGATCCTGGGCCGCTACGAATTCATCCGCGAGCGCATGGAGCATCCGGTCATCGTGCCGGTGTCCGAAGGCGTGTGCTCCGGCTGCAACATCATGATCCCGCCGCAGTCGTACAACGACCTGCAGAAGGGCCAGCAGATTCTGAGCTGCCCCAACTGCCAGCGGCTGATCTACTGGCAGGCCTTTGTACAGGGCGAAGCCGCCGAAGAAGAATAGATCACAAGTCTGGAGTCGGACAGGTCATCGCCGCGGCCTTTGGCCGGGGAGGAAAGTCCGGGCTCCGCAGGGCAGGACGCTGGGTAACTCCCAGGGGGAGCGATCCCCGTCAAGTGCAACAGAAAGTAGACCGCCATCGGGGCAACCCGGTGGTAAGGGTGAAACGGTGGGGTAAGAGCCCACCGGCTGCCGTGGTGACGCGGCAGGCCAGGTGAACTCCGTCCGGAGCAAGACCGAATAGGACAGCGTTTGAGGCCGGCCCGGCTGAAGCTGTCGGGTTGGTTGCTCGAGCCGTCCGGTAACGGGCGGCCTAGATGAATGATGACCACCCCGCAAGGGGGGACAAGACCCGGCTTATGACCGGCTCCGACTTGTGAACACCGCGCGGGGGAGGCACCCCCTCCCCCGTGCGCTCAATTTCGACAGGCAAAAGCATGGACCGCACCATGAACGACATTTGGGCCATCATCCTGGCCGCGGGTTCCGGCACACGCATGGCCGGGGCCACGGGCGGCGAACGCAAACAGTACCTCGAGTACCAGTCCGCCCCGCTGTTCTGGCACGGTGCCCGGACCTTTTCCCGCGTGGCCGACGTGCGCGGGCTGGTTTTCGTCTTCCCGCCCGAAGACGTTCCGGCCATGGAAAAGAAGCTTCGCCAATTCTTCAAGACCGAGGACCTGGGCGTGCAATGGGCCGTGATCGCTGGCGGCGAGCGCCGCCAGGACTCGGTGCGCAACGGCCTGACCGGCCTGCCCAAATCATGCGGCAAGGTCCTTATCCACGATTCCGCCCGTCCCTTTTTCTCTGCCCGGCTGGTCCGCGAACTGCTGGACTCGCTTAATTCCGGCGCGCAGGGTGTGATCCCGGCCGTGCCCGTGACCGACACCATCAAACGGGTGGCGGGCGACACGGTGGCCGAAACCCTGAACCGCTCCGAACTGGCGGCCGTGCAGACCCCGCAAGGGTTTGAGACCGCGATTCTGCGCGAGGCTCACGAACGCGCCCTGGCCGAGGGCTGGGAAGTCACGGACGACGCCTCCATGGTCGAACGGCTGGCCGAGGTCATGGTTGTCCCGGGCGAGACCGGCAACATCAAGATCACCGTTCCCGAAGACCTCAAGCGTTTGCGGGAAGCCCGCACAACCGTGCCCTGCATCGGCTGGGGTTACGACGTGCACCGCTTCGGCGGCGAGCACGACCGGCCCATGGTCCTGGGCGGCGTACCCATTCCCGGCGGCCCCTGCACCGTGGCCCACTCGGACGGCGACGTGCTCCTGCACGCCCTGGCCGACGCCATCCTCGGGACCTTCGGCGGCGGGGATATCGGCACCCATTTCCCGGACACGGACCCGAATTTCGACAACGCGGACAGCGGCGTGCTCGTGCGCGAGGTCCTGACCATAGCCGAACGGGCCGAGACCCGCATCGTGCACGCTGACCTGACCGTCATCACCCAGGTGCCGCGCCTGGCACCCCATGCCGCGCAGATCGCCAAGAACGTGGCCCGGCTGCTCGGTCTGGAAGCGCATCAGGTCAATTTCAAGGCCACCACCGAGGAGAAACTCGGCTTTACCGGCGAAAAGAAAGGTATCAAGGCCGTGGCCTGCGTCACCGGTCTGAGGGAGATGTGACCGTGTCCGGCCTGAAGAAATTCCTCATCTCCTTCGTCATCTTCGCCGCGCTCTGCTTCTTCGGCCTGAAATGGTACGTCAACTCGGAGGTGGACAAGGAACTGACCCGCGCAGTGGCAGACACGCCGGGGCTGGCCCTGTCCTACGCCGACCTGTCGGTGGACATCACCGCCCATACCGTGACCCTCAAAGGGGTGGACGCCCTGCTTCCCTCGGGCCAGCACGTCCAGGCCGACTCGGTGTCCATCGCCGCATTCGACCGGGACAACCCCATCCCCCAGTATGCGACCATTTCGGCCACGGGGCTGACTATCCCGGTGACCCCGCAGAACTTCGGCGAGTGGGCCGGGTACGTCAAAGGGCTGGGCATAGAGACCCTGGCCGGCAACGGCGCACTGGACTACGCCTACGACCCGGAAACCAAGATTTTGGAACTCAAGGATCTGTCCATGGACGACCCCAAGCTGGGCGCGCTCAAGCTGACCGGCGCACTGGACAACCTGAACCTGACCGGATTCCGCCCGGAGCAGAGCTTTGCCCTGGGTATCCGCTCGGCGGTCCTGACCTTTGACAACCGCGAGTTCATGCGCCTGGTCAGCGAGGACTGGGCCAGGAAGACGGGCGTGTCCGAGACCACCACTCTGAATCGGATCAGCGCGGAACTGGACGGACTGGCAGCCTATGCGGAGAGCCAGGCCAATGAACCGGCCCGCATGGCCATGCTCGGGCTGAAGACGTTTTTGAACGACCCCGGTACCCTGACCGTATCCGCCAACCCGGCGGAGTCCGTACCCGTGCTCTACTTCTTCATGGGCCGCGACCTGTTCGAGAATCTTGACCTGCTGAACATCCACGTGGAGACCGGCCCGGCGGATGGAATTTAACCAAACATCAGTTATTTCAATGAAATAAAAATGGAGTAACCCAATGAGACTCTACAATACCCTCAAACGGCACAAGGAAGCATTCACCCCGGCCAACGACAACGACGTGAACATGTACGTCTGCGGCATCACGGCTTACGACCTCTGCCACATCGGCCACGCCCGCTCCAGCGTGGTCTTCGACGTGCTCTACCGCTATCTCAAGCACGAAGGGTACAACGTCAACTTCATCCGCAACTTCACGGACATCGACGACAAGATCATCAAACGCGCGGGCGAAGTGGGCAAACAAGCCAGCGAAATCGCCGAGAAGTTCATCGGCGAGTTCTACGTGGACATGGACAAGCTGAACATCCAGCGCCCCACCGTGGAGCCCAAGTGCACCGAGCACATCCCGGAGATGATCGACCTGACGCAACGGCTCATCGACAAGGGCCACGCCTACGCCACCCCGTCCGGGGACGTGTATTTCAAGGTCCGCTCCTTTGATGGCTACGGCAAGCTGTCCGGCCGGAACATCGACGAGCTCGAGTCCGGCGCGCGTATCGCTCCGGGCGAGGAAAAGCAGGACCCGCTCGACTTCGCCCTGTGGAAGGCGGCCAAGCCCGGCGAGCCGTTCTGGGAATCCCCCTGGGGCCAGGGCCGTCCCGGCTGGCACCTGGAGTGCTCGGCCATGTCCGAGAAATACTCCTCCCTGCCGCTGGACATCCACGGCGGCGGCCAGGACCTGTCCTTCCCGCACCACGAAAACGAAGTGGCCCAATCCGAGGCCGCCACGGGCAAGCCGTTCGCCAACTACTGGGTGCACAACGGATTCGTGCAGATCAACTCCGAGAAGATGTCCAAATCGCTGGGTAACTTCTTCACCATCCGCGATATCCTGGAAAAGTTCCTGCCCGAGACCCTGCGCTATTTCCTGCTGACCATGCACTACCGCAGCCCGCTGGACTTCTCCTTCGACGCTCTGGAAGAGGCTGAAAAGGGCGTCAAACGCATCTACTCGGCCCTGAGCCAGATCGACGTGGAGCTGGAAAAGGCCAACTGGAAGAAGTCCCCGTTCCCCGAAGAACTGACCCAGGAACTCGACGAGATCGAAAAGAGCTTTGCCGAGGCCATGGCTGACGACCTGAACACCGCCGGTGCTCTGGGCCACATCTTCTGCCGGGCGCGTGGCCGAAGACAAGAACCTGCGCAAGTCCGAAGGCGGCCGCGACCTGTTCGCCCGCATCAAGGCCGACATGGGCGACTGGGCCACCATCCTCGGCATCTTCGAGCGCAAGCCCGCCGAGTTCCTCATGGAGCTTCGCGACAACCGAGCCGCCCGCGCCGGTATCGACCCGGCCAAGGTTCAGGAGCTGCTCGACGCCCGCGCCCAGGCGCGCAAGGACAAGGATTTCGAAAAGTCCGACGCCATCCGCGACGAACTCGCCGCCATGCACGTCGAAGTCCACGACACCCCGCAGGGCGCCACCTGGGACGTTTTGTAAGAAAAGACGCCTCCGGCGGCCGGGGGAAGGGGGAAAGGGAACCCTTTGTAAAGGGCTTCCCTTTCCCCCTTCCCCCGGACCCCCATCCCCCTTTCCCTCCTAAACTTTTTATAGCCGCTTCGCGGAGTGAGCAAATGACGAAACCCCGGTCCGTTTGGGCCGGGGTTTTGTTGTGGCGTGCGCAGGGCTTCGCCGAAGGCGCGATAAAAAGTTTTGAAGGGGAGTCCAGAGGGGAAACTTTTTCAAAAGTTCCCCCTCTGGCCGCCGGAGGCATTCTTCCTCCTGGCGGTTTAAAACTGCCAGCGCAGGAGGCCGAGGATGGACTGGGATTGGGAGGTATCGCCGAACTCGGCGGAGTAGGCCAGAGTGAGGGAGGTACGGTCATTGGGCCGGACGGTGACACCAGCCTCAGGCGCGAAGCGATTGGCGTCGTTATCGGTGGTCACCCTGGCCGAAGTGGTGGCGATATACTGGCGTACGGTAATGTCTCCGTTACCCAGGCTGTGCACCAGGCCCGCGCCCACATAAGGGGCAACATCTATGCCCAGCACCATGTACTGACGGGTAACGCGTACGCCCAGCAGAGCGTCGGCAAAGACCTTGTCCAGGTCATCGTAGTGGATAGCGTTGCCGACCTCGGTCTCGGTGAACTCGTCCTGATGAACATAGGTCACGTTGACGCCAACGTGTGGCGAGATGATCCAGTATTCTGCGGGCTGCCAGTTATAGGTGGCCAGCAGCTCGTTGTGGGTCAGCCAGGAAAAATAGTGGGCCCTGGCCATTTGGTTCACGCCCGCGTAGCGCTCCATATTGTGCTCGGCATAGGTCGTCGACAGGGTATCGGTAAGAATTAGATCTCCGATCCGGTAGCCGCCATAAAGACCGAAGGTGTAGAGCTTCTGGTCCTCGTTGTTGTGCCCGTAGAAATTGGAACCGTTGAAATCGATGCGGCCTACACCGTAGCCGCCGAAGGCTCCGGCCAACCATTGGTCGCCGAACTTGCGGTCCAGACCGACCTCCAACCCGACCATGTTGGAATCATATCCCTCGCTGGTCGCCGAACCGGCCCGGTGCCCGAAGCTGTACACGGGCTCCACGTACAGTCCCCACAGCGGCTTTTCGACAGGGCCATCCAGCAGCCCCGCCATGGACGAGGAGGCGTCCGCCACCATG
>NZ_OY760057.1 GCF_963662885.1 uncultured Pseudodesulfovibrio sp. | reverse complement strand
CCAGAGCGGCCTGCATCCCGGCAATTCCACCGCCAACCACCATCACGGAACCGATCTTCTCTCCAGACATCTCTCTGTCCTTTCTAATCTCGACTCGGAATGGAGACATCGAGAATGCGTATAGATTGACTCAGTCGGGCTGCGAAACGAAATTCAGCACGTTGTCCGGTTTGATCCCATTCATGTCCATCTCCAAAACCCCGGAATCCATGCCCATGGCCAGTCCCAGAAGCTGCGGATACAGCACGGAGGGCATGGACACTTTGGACTTCTTGCCTGCGATATGCTCTTTCTGGACGGTGTCAAACTGGATCTGACAGTACGTGCAAGCCACGCAGAGTGCATGAGCCTCCGATTTCTCGGCGTCCTCGAGCTTTTTCACGCTGAGGTCCAGGGACAAAGCGTCATTTTTCCCCCACAGAGGGTTCCCGCAGCACTGGAGTTTCAGCGGCCAGTCGATGCTTTCCGCTCCGGTGACTTCCACGAGACGATCGAACAAGGTCGGCGCCAATGGATCGTCGAACTGAACGACCTTGCTGGGGCGCAGGGCGTGGCATCCGTAATGCGTGGCTATTTTGAGTCCTTTGTACGGATGGGTTATCTTCTCTTTGATTTCAGGCAGTCCACATCATGGAAAAGGACGGAAAGCAGATGCTTCACCTCGATTCGGCCTTCATACCTGAGATTTTCCTCGGCAAGGATCCCGTTGATTTCGTCCCGCAGGCCGGGGTGGTTTTCGAGCAGGTATTGCGCTTTTTTCAAACTTCCGTAACAGCACTTGCAGGGTGTCAAAATGCTTAGATTGCGGCTTTCGGCAAGCGCCAGGTTCCGGGCGGAAGAGAGCACATACGACCGCTCGTGGAGATTCCGAACAGGATAACCACAGCAGTTGAATTCGATGTCCTCCAGGCCCACCTCCAACGCCTTCAAAACCATCCTCATGGACGTTTCGTACTGGGGAACATAGTAGGGGATTTTACATCCCAGGAACAATGCGAAATTCATAATAGGATCCTCGATGTCATATGCGGTAACCGGCGACTATCAACAGAATGGGAACCTGTTTCATTGGTTTTACTCGTCCGCCAGGCGTGCATAAGCTCTGTTCTTGAGCTCGTAGAGCACGTCGGTCACCTGGACTCCCTGGGGGCAGTGTTCTTGACACATGTAGCAGGTCAGACAATCCCAAATCATCTGATTCCCCAAGGCATCGTCTTCCAAGCCCAGACCCAGCGAGTGCATGATCTGGTGGGGGAGCAGGCCCAATGTTTGCCGGGGATTCTCGTAGTTGCTCACCACAGGGCAGACATTTGTGCATGTCTGGCACTCGAAACAGGACGAAAACGTCTCCGCCTGCAGTGAAACCGTCATGTCTTTCTGAAGATCCGCGGCAGTGGGCGTGATGGATGCGTCCGCGTCCCTCAACTTGCCGCCGAGTTGGTCCTCCAGCACCCGGCGGGCCCAGGCGGCATTTTCAGGATATCCTTCGCGCCCCAGGTCCTCGCGCATGCTCAGCCACAAATCCTGCAGGTTGATGCCCACCGGGCATACAGTGGTGCACCGGTAGCAACCGGTGCAGATGTAGGTTCCCTGCTGGATTCTTCGGAGTTCTTTTTCGTCCAGTTGCTTTCCCGAGGCCAGGGCTTTCAATGAAATCAGTTTCTCGGAAGGCAGGATCGTCGCATTGGGGATCTGCCGGAACACTACGCCCACGGAGCAGTGCAGACTGCAGGTGGCGCAATGCGTGCACGCATCCAATTCCATGGCGCGCCGGGTCAATACATTGGCCGTTGCGGACGTGTTTTCATCCATCACGGCATTGGCCAGCAGACTCACCGGGCTGGACAACATGTGAAAAAACTTGCTGAAAGGCAAATAGGCCAGACCCGCGAAACATGCCAGGAAATGAATGTACCAGAGCCAGACCTGCGTATGGGTGTCCGTCAGGGTCACGGCCACGGGGCTGATGGCTTTTGACACGCCGTAAGACAGGAAGGCCCAAGCCGGTTTGGAATGGCAGGACGCGCAGGCGACCTCATGCGCCTCTCTTCCCATTTCAAGGGCGTCCGGATCCATGGCGGCAACGGGTTCGGGAAAAACCACCCCGAACTCTTCAGCCCAATAGGCTTGCAGATGATCCAGTTCTTCATCGTCCAGAACGGCCCACTCATCCACCATTTCTTGAAAGCTGGAATAGGATACGATCTTGGTCGCTTCCAGGAAGATGCCGGAGATCATGATGATTCCCACCAGGGCCACGACGTAAATGTCCATAGGATTGGTCGTTTGTCGCATGCCTCTCACCAACAACCGACGGCCAATGGCGATGACCAGCCCGAGGATCACCAGTGCTCCAAAAGCATTTCTCAGGAATAGGAAGGGATTTACCGTGGCCGAATAGTCCGCGAATAAGGGAACGGAAACGAACCGTTCGAGCGCGTGCATTAACAGCAGTAGTGTAAAACCGCCATAAATACACATGTGCATAATCCAGCGAACAACATTTTCTTTCAGTACTTTCCTCTGGAATAACACGTCCAAGAAAAATACTTTAATAAGAATAAGGATCTTTGCGCTGAATAAAACGCTAAGTATGCCTGTAATAGCAGCAGAAATCCTATCCCAAGTAGAAATCGCCTGAGCTTCATTCCAAATTCGGTATCGAAACCAGGATGCCAACCTAAAGCAAATACCGATCCCAAAAACAACTAAAGCGACATACAGACATATGGAGAAAAACATGAAATGTTCCCTTCGTATCTTCCGAAAAACGAAGCTTCACCCATCCATCTTTAAATCATTTAGAATAGTTTATTGAGAAACAAGGGATTTCTAATAGGATACACAATGTAAACGATTGTGTAGCAGCGGTTGTCTCTGGGAATTCACGAACAACCAAGCGGTTCCGAGGGAAATTGCAGATCTTTATAAGCACCCATGAAGATGTCCGCACGGGAAAGAAAAAGGAAAAGACGATTCGTTCAGCTTTCCACAGCGCAAACTGGGAAGCTTTTTCCCGTGGCGCCCGTCACGACCGTTCTGATGGCGGTGCGGACTCGGAGCGGAGAACCCGGTTGTGGCCTGAAACAGGTCCGCCACAGAGTTCTTTCCGGCCTCGGGTGATTCCTTCGAACCATTTGGGTTCACGTCCTACATCATGCCGATCTTCACAACCGCGGCTTCCCGAATTCATACCTGAATCCGGGAAGCGAATACCATTCGTATCTTCGTATTAAGCCTGTAAAAGCATGGTGGAGCAACCTGGTCCTGTCTGAGGAACGAGTGATCCGGCAGTAGGAGGAGCATGGGACGAGCGAGGAGTTTCAGAGCGAAATCAAGACTGATTTTGATATGGAGCGGGTGCCGTCGGGCAGGTTCGACACCAATGCCCTGGTGCGGACGTGTGCGGGCATGGCGTATAATATTCGTTGTATTTTCGGTCAGTTCGGAGTTCCAGGCGATATCTCTCCGGTCCGCCATCCGGCCAAACGCCACCGCATTCGCACGGTCTTTCAGAAATTCATAACGGCTGCGGGCCGGCTCGTCCGGACTGGGCGTCGCCTGATCCCGCGCCCGGGTCGCCGGTGTCCGGCCTATGAAGCGTTTACGGATGCGCATTGGGCTGTCTCCCTGCCGACCCGGCTCCCGGCTGCCCGTTTTGCAGCCGGATGTGGCGTCTGAAAGGATCGTTATGCCCTGAACCCCCTAAAAACCACCCTCTTTACGGCAATCGGCAATTGAAGGCGTCATACTCACCTAAATACTTTCTCGATCAGCCCGAGGACCGAGGAAAATATCCAAAAAAATGCTCTCAAAACGGAGCAAACATCTGTTAACAAACCATTTAACTAACTCAGGTCATAGCCTAGGTAGTACGTTCTGTCAATAGATATGCCTCCCTTGCGAGCGGAGCTACAGGCCTCCTGATTCTCAATTCGATCCGCCCGTCCCAGCCCGGAAACCGCACCGAACGTGATTTGTCCGAGAGTCCTTCGACAGGCTCGGGACAGGCCCCTCGACAGGCTCGGGGCAGGCGAAGCTGAACAACATTTACCGCGAGCCCCGATAACGCGGGCACCGGTCAAATCAGGCAAGCCTCGAGGGCGAAAGACGTCGTCAAAGAGCTTCCTTGTTCTACATCTTAACAAGCTGTTGAAAAGCGCGATCTGCTGCGTTGCGCTTCGTCCCACGTCACTGCGACGTACTCTATTACGACTCATTCCTCGAGATTTGTGCGCCTTGCATGTCATCGTTTTTCACCAGCCTGTAGCATCGAGACTTTTTCAACGGGCTGTCAAGTAGACTGCACTTTTGAATCCGATTCCGTGTTTCGCCGGATTAGGCTGAAGTCAGCGATAGTAATCGCTGATTAGAGAAAGATTTCACGAATAATCCGGCATAGTCGGCAGCGGCAAACCCAAAAAACCTTCCCATCGGGGACAGTTTTGAGTATATATATGTATACTACTTGTTTCAGCTACGTGAGTCTCGGAGCTTCCAACTGAGTTTGAGCTTATCCGGCTACCTTGGTAGAACAGTTCAACCTTCTGATACCAGGAATCCGACCATGGCTGATCCGTTTAATCCAAGAATTCTCATGTTCGCCTGCAACTGGTGCGCTTACTCTGCCGCGGATTTGGCGGGAGTCAGCCGGATGCAGTACCCGCCCAATATCCGACTGATCCACGTTATGTGTACCGGACGGATTAACCCGAATTTTATTCTCAAAGCCTTTGACCTCGGCGCTGACGGCGTGCTGGTAAGCGGCTGACGCATCGGCACTTGCCATTACCTGGATGGTAATGAAAAAGCGCAGAGAGTGATCCGGATGACCTGGGAACTCATGGACATCCTCGGGATCGAACGAGAGAGGCTGGGGGAAGAGTGGCTTTCCGCGTCCGAAAGTAGCCGATTTACCGAGATTGTCACAGACTTTACCGAAGCGATCTACAAACTGGGTCCATCTATCTTGAAGGCCGCTTGATATGAATGTCATCGATCCTCTCGTTCAGAAGACGAAGACGTATTTCTGTTTAGATTGCGGCGTTTGTACCGGCAGTTGTCCGGTGAGCCGCGTGACGGACAGCTTCTCTCCCCGTTTGATCGTGGAACGGTCTCTCTATGAACTCGAAAGGCTGGACGACGAGACCATTTGGTCGTGTCTTACCTGCGCGCGCTGCAGCGAACGGTGTCCGGCGAACATCGACTTCCCCGAATTCATCCGCCTTATACGCGATGAGGCGCAGAAGACGGGCTTGCACGGCATGCCGGCCCACAACGGCATGCTCCAGACGATTATGGCCATGCACTCGAAGGACATCCATCAGAACAGAACTTCGTGGGTGGACGGCAACGTTTCCGAGGATAGCGAGACGTTCTATTTTGTGGGTTGCAGGCCTTACTTCGATGTGATTTTCCGCGACATCAGGGCAGGTTCCATTCAGGGGGCTCGCAACACCCTGCGCCTGCTGAATCTGATGGGTGTGGAACCAACCGTGAGCAACGAGGAACGCTGCTGCGGCCACGACGCACTCTGGAACGGGAATCAGGACCTGTTCATGAGGCTGGCTACGGCGAAACATCGATCTGATACGCTCTTCCGGGGCCAAACAGGTCGTGTTTAGTTGCCCCGAAGGATACCACACTTTCAAGCACTACTACTCCCGGTATTTCGGTGAATTGGGATTTGAAGTGGTCCACATTGTAGATCTGCTAAGTCAGAAAATTAAGGAAAACGGCATATCTTTCAAACCGTTGGACGAAGTGGTCACCTATCAGGACCCTTGTCGTCTGGGTAGAATGGCCGGTATTTACGATGCACCGAGGGAAATCATCCGGAGCATTCCCGGCCTTACCTTTAAAGAGATGGAACGGAACCGGGAAAGTGCCGTGTGCTGCGGAACCAGCGCCTGGCAGAATTGTTCCAGTTACTCCAGAACGATCCAGCTCGACCGACTGAAGGAAGCCGGTGCTACCGGGGCCGGTACGGTGATCACGTCGTGTCCCAAATGCGCCATTCATTTCAATTGTACCGTTGAGTCGTTCGAACTGGAGATCCGGATAAAAGAACTCCTCGACCTCGTGGCGGAACAGGCTGTAATACCGTAAACAAGGACCATTGACAGAGTCAGGAGATGAAATCGTGAGTCGCGACATACTCATCATCGGAGGGGGAATTGCCGGTATCCAGGCCGCCTTGGACCTCGCCGATATGGATCTTAAGGTGCACCTGGTGGAGAAACTTCCCAGCATCGGGGGAAAGATGGCCCAACTCGATAAGACCTTCCCCACCAACGACTGTGCCATTTGAATCCTCTCTCCGAAATTGCTGGATGCCGGTCGGCATCCCAACATCCACCTGCTGGCCTACAGTCAGGTAGAAGAGATCGAGGGAGAGGCGAGTGACTTTCGCGTAAAAATCCGGAAAAAGGCCCGTTACGTGGACGAGAACAAATGCACCGGATGCGGGACCTGCGCGGAAAAATGCCCGACTTCCGTGCCGGACGCCTATAATGAAGATTTGGCTCAACGGCGAGCCATCTACAAATACTTTGCCCAGGGCATCCCATCCGTTTTCACGATAGATACGGAGCATTGCCGACAATTTCAGGGAAAGAAATGTGGCGTGTGCGCTAAGGTATGTCAGGCCAAGGCTGTTGATTTCGAGCAGCAGGACCGGATTATCGAGCTGAACGTCGGCGCTGTCATTGCAGCAACGGGTTACGATCTTTTCGATGCCGGTCGAATCCCTGAATACGGTTATGGCAAATTCCCCAATGTGATGGCTTCCATTGAATTTGAGCGTCTATTGAGCGCCAGCGGTCCCACGGCGGGGCATGTGGCGCGTCCCTCGCGCCTGCAAGCCGAAAAGGCTTGCGTATCCCTCGACAAACAGATCGTGAAAAGCTCCAAAAGCCTGGCCTCCTTCGAGAAGAAGCACGATATGAGTTCCGAGAACTTTTGCGATCGCCTGGCAGCCGGCGAGCTGGAAACTCAAGACGACTTTGTCAGGTGGTCGGAAGTTTACGAGGAGTATCGAGACCTCGTCATCGCTCGTGATGTGCTCAAAGACAAACTCGAGCACGCACATCATGCCAACAAGCTGGCTTTCATCCAGTGCGTGGGTTCCAGAGATTTTCGGTTCAACGCATACTGCTCGGGCTGGTGCTGCATGCACTCCATCAAAGAGGCCATCATAGCCAACGAACACAATCCGGAAACAGAGTCTTACATTTTCGGTATGGACATCCGCGCCGTGGGTAAGGGCTTTGAAGAGTACAAAATACGGGGCGGCAAAAACTCCGGCATCACCTATATCCGTGGTCGGGTGGCCGAGATCACCGAAGCCGAGGATCATCAGCCGGTCGTCTGGTACGAGGACACCCGGGAACGTAAGGTAAAGAATCTGCCCGTGGACCTGGTAATCCTGGCCACGGCCTGCGAACCGTCCAAAGGGACCAAGGAGCTTGCGGGAATTCTGGGTGTCGAGCTGGACGAATACGGATTCATCAAGACCGACTCGACCCGTCCGGTGGATTCCAGTGTGCCGGGTATTTTCACCTGCGGCTGCGCCCAATCTCCCATAGATATTCCGGAATCCGTGGCTCAGGCGTCCAGTGCCGCGGCACGGGCCGCGGAAACTGTTCTGAGCCGCAAGGCTGCTGCTTGAAATTAACCTGAGACAGTGAGAACCGTTGTGTCCAATTCGGAAGCAAGACCAAGAGTAGGCGTATTTGTGTGCTGCTGCGGATCGAACATTGCGGGTTACGTGGATGTTCCTTCCGTGGCGGAATACTCGAAGACGTTGCCGAATGTTGTTTTCGTGAAGGAAAACCTCTACACGTGCTCGGAAGGCGGGATCAACGAAATCAAGGGCGCCATTGTCGACCAGAATCTGGACCGGGTGGTGGTTGCCTCCTGCACACCTCGCACCCACCAGCCGCTGTTCATGAATTCGTGCAAAGAAGCCGGGCTGAACCCGTACCTTTTCGAAATGGTCAACATCCGCGACCAGTGTTCGTGGGTACACATGCAGGAAAAAGAAAAAGGTACTGAAAAGGCCAAAGACCTCATTCGCATGGGTGTGGCCAAGGCCGCCCTGCTCAACCCATTGGATTCCGTAGAACTGGGCGTAACCCACAGCGCCCTTGTCATTGGCGGCGGCATAGCCGGGATTTCCGCCGCGGAATCGCTGGCTGGTATGGGATACCAGGTGATTCTGGTGGAAAAGCAAAGCCGGCTGGGCGGATTGCTCAATCAGCTCAACAAGATCTACCCGGGCGCCAAAGATCCCCGGGCCTTCCTCGAAGAACACGTGGACCGCGT
>NZ_OY760056.1 GCF_963662885.1 uncultured Pseudodesulfovibrio sp. | reverse complement strand
TCGAGGCGGGCGAGGTAGTTGGCCTGGTAGAGGGGGCCGTTGCCGAGGAAGGCCAGGGCGGCGGGCCGGTGGTTGTCGCAGAATTGGGCCATGAGCGGGTTCTTGAAGATGCGCCCGTAGTTGCGGATCATGTGCAGGGTGTTGTGGCACACGGGCATGAACTCCCCGGCGGCGGCGAGCAGGCGGGTGTAATCCTGACGGAGGTCCAGGTAGAACGCGCCCACGGCCTCGGCCCACGGGTAGTTGTCCCGGGTGGCGAAGCGGTCGATCATGGTCTCCTCGTCCATGACGGCGGGCCGCCAGGGGCGGCTCCATTCCGGGGGGGCGGTCTCGTCTTCCGAATAGTCGATGCGCCCGGTTTCGAGAAAGCCGGCGACCTTGTCGGCGAGCCGGGCCCACAGGGAGCCGACGTGTTCCAGGTCGCGGCTGGCGTGCAGCCCGGTGACGCGGCCGTCGGACTCCTCCAGCCGAATCTTGAGGAACGGGCAGTGTGGCTCGATGCTCCGGTCGGACTCGGCCCAGGCTCCGGCGAAAACCCGTTCCGCGTCCAGCACGCGCACGCCGAGTTCGTTTTCCCAGATGCGGTAGTGGGCCAGGGCCTCGCGGCTCAGTTCGGACCAGCCGTTGAGGTAGGAATATGGGGCCGGGCCGAAGGCTGGGTGGTGCGAGAGCCGTGAGGCGACGAGGATCGGGACCTTCGGGAACCGTTTGCGGAGCACCGCCAGGAACCGGCCGTACCGTTGCAGGTAGGTGGCCGGGTTGGGGCGCAGCCCGGTGCATTCGGCCTGGACGCGTTGGGCCAGGTCGGGCCGGGCGGCCAGGGCGGCATGGTCTAGGTAGAAGGCGAACCCGTCGCGGTTGTGGACCAGCAGCGGCACATTCTCGTGGAACAGGTTGAGGACCAGGAGCCGGGGCGGCTCGTCCGAGGGCGCGATCATCTCGAACTGGTTGAAGGGCGTCCTGCCGTGGAACCAGTCCTCGGCGTCGGCTCCGGCGAGCAGCTCGCGGAGCGCGTCCGGCACCGTTCCCCCGGCGCTCGGATAGGTCAGGGGGGAGGCGAGCACGCGGTAAGCGGACGGGTGGCCCAGCCCGGCCACGGCGCGGCTCAGGAAATCCATTTGACAGTTGCCCAGAAAGTACAGCATTTTCATTCCAGTGTATTCGTTTTCGTCACCGCATCCATACGCCAAGGACAACCGTGGGGGCAAGTCGTGGTCAAACTGACCGTCGAGACCTTCATCCTCGGTCCCCAGGAGACCAACTGCTACCTTCTCAGCCGGGAGGGGCGGGCGGTCGTGGTGGACGCCGGGATCGACCCGAAGCGGCTCGTTGAGCGCATCTCGGCCCTGGGGCTCACGCTGGACGCGGTCTACCTGACCCACTTTCACATGGACCATATCGGCGGGGTCAAGGAACTCCTTGAGGCCCATCCCGCGCCGGTCTTCGCCAGTGACGGGGACGAGTTCCTGCGGGAGCTGTCCTTCGAGGCGGGCGGGAACCGGGAGTTCGCGTCGTTCATCGATTTTCCGTACACCGCCATCGGTCCGGGCAAGCGCACGGTCCTGGGCCAGCCCATGCTCGTCCTGGACACGCCGGGGCATACGCCGGGCAGCCTGTCCTACTTCTTCCCGGCGGCCGGGTGCGTGTTCACCGGCGACCTGATCTTCATGATCGCGGTGGGGCGCACGGATCTGCCGCGCGGCAGCTCGTCCGACCTGCTCGGCTCCGTCCGCTCGCGGATATTCGGGCTGCCCGGAGAAACCCGCATCTATTCGGGCCACGGCCCCATGACCACGGTGTGCCACGAGCTGGCGAACAACCCGCATTTTATTTTTCCCTGAGCGCGGGAATGTGGAAGCCGTTCGGGGGTTGATCCCGTCGGCTGGAAAGCGCATATTGTTCGCTGTGCTGCGGGGCTTGCGTCCGGCGGCGGAGAGGTTTCCCCATAACAAAGGATCGTCCCGTGCTCAGAAGAATCTCCGGCCTTGCCCTGGCCCTGCTGTTGTCCTTGCTGTTCGCCGCCGCGGCTTTCGCCGACGACGAGGAAAAGAAGGCGTCGGAATGGGGAACCGTCACCGGCCAGGCCCGGCTCTACTACTTCACCCAGCGGAACAAGACCACGGGAGACGATTTCGACAACATCAAGGAGTCCTTCGGCCTGGGCGGCTGGCTCAAGTACGAGACCCCGTGGCTGATGGATCATTTCGGCGGCGGCGCGGCCCTGTACGGGACCATGCCGATCTCCGGGGAGCTGAACCAGAGGAAGCGGGGCGGCACCGGGCTGCTCGACCCCGCGAACAACGAGGGATTCGCGGTCCTGGGCGAGGCGTACCTCAAGGCGCGTTATTCCGAGACCGAGGCGCGGGTCTGGCGGCAGCGGCTGGAGACCCCGTTCATCAACAGCAACGACAGCCGGATGTTGCCGCAGTCCTATGAGGCCTATGGGCTCAAATCCTCGGACATCGATACCGTGCAGGCCAGCCTGTACTGGGTGGACAAGGAAAAGGCGCGGGACTCCGAGGTGTTCGAGCCCATGACCAAAAGGGCCGGGCTGGACGGCACCGACGGCGGCGTGCTCATGGCCGGCGTGGACTGGACCCCGGTGGACGACTACCCGACCCGGTTCTGGAACTACTACGCCCCGGACCTGGACAACACCTTCTTCACCGAGCTGAAGTATCTGTTCGGCGATCCCCAGGGCGTGGCCTACGAGCTGCTCTTCCAGGGCGTGGACCAGCGCAGCGTGGGCGAGCAGCGCGCGGGCAACTACTCCACGGGCGAGGCCGGGCTGATGGGCACGCTCAAATATGCCGGGATAGCCCTGAACGTGGGCGGGTCCATTGTGGACGACTCCTACGGCATCCGCAATTCCTGGGGCAACTACCCGTTCTTCAACAACCTGATGAGCTACGCCTTCAACCGGGCGGGCGAAAAGGCGCTGCTCCTCGGCGTGGGGTATGATTTCTCCCGCGTGGGGTTCAAGGGATTCAAGGCCGACGTCAAGGCCGGGTTCGGCGACACCCCGGACTCGGGCCGCAATGCGTCCCCGGACCGCAACGAGTACGACCTGAACACGTATTACGATTTCGACGGCGAGCTGAAGGGGCTGAGCCTGCTCGGCCGGTTCTCCTACCAGGACGCGGACGGGGACCTGGGCGGCAAGGACGGTTTCCAGGTCCGGCTGCGGTTGCAGTATAATTTCCAGCTGCTATAGACGGCGTAAATGTTTGACCGCGGTTTTCAAAAAACAACTTTTTATTCATCGTTTTTTATTTTAGCCTTGTTTTCGGCTTGCTTCCATAATCTTTAAGGATCTACAGATGGCAGTTGAAAACGTTTCTCACACAAATGGGGCCGAATACAGCCCTGAAACGCTTGAAGCCGCGAAAAAACTGCTGACCAAGCGGTTCAAATACATCAGCAAACCCGACGACGCCCTGAAGCGGCTGGCCCGGCTCGGCGCGCGCCGGGTGGCCGTGGACATGGCCCGGCACCCGGAGCGGTACGCGCTCATGGAGAGCGTGTCGCCCCTGCCCGACATCCAGCCCCTGGACCCGCTGGACATCCTGCGCCACGACCACCAGCTTCCGGCCCTGCCCCAGGTGTTCCTGGAGTTGCAGCAGGCCATCGGCTCCCGGTCCACCTCGGCCGATGACCTGGCCTCGATCATCAGCCAGGACCCCGGCCTGACCGCGTTTCTCCTGCGCATGGTCAATTCCGCCTTCTACTCCCTGCCCATGCAGATCGACACCATCTCGCGGGCCGTGACCGTGGTCGGCGTGAACCAGCTCTCCACCCTGGCCGTGGGCACCTCGGTCATGTCCCTGTTCAAGGACGTACCCGCCAACATCATCGACATGGAGCAATTCTGGAAACACTCGGTCTGCTGCGGGCTGATCGCGCGCAGGCTGTGCCGCATCACCGGCAAGGGGGACCCGGAGCGGGCCTTCGTTTCGGGCCTGCTGCACGACATCGGCCAGCTCATCCTGCTCCAGACCGAGCCGGAACGGGCCGTGGCCGTCCACGCCCATGCTCGCGCCAAGGACGTGCTCCTGTTCGCCGAGGAGAAAGCGCTGCTCGGCTTCGACCATGCCACCCTGGGGGGCATGCTGCTGCGCAAATGGAATTTCCCCTACGTTCTGGTCTCGGCCGTGCTCGAACACCACCACCCCAAGCCTGCGAACAAGGAAGCCGAGCCGTTCCTGGTTCACTGCGCCGAGACCATAGCCACCGGTCTGGGCGTCGGTTCCAGCGGCGAATACTTCGTGCAGCCGCCCAACCGCGCCGTCTGGGACGCCATGGGGCTGACCCCTGAGCGGCTGGACGAGATGGTCGAGGACCTGGACGAGGAACTGGAAGAGGCGTTCGGCATCCTCATAAAGCCCTGACCCTTTCCCGGATCAACCCGGACCGGCCGGAACGGCGCGCTTTGGTTTGACAACGCGCGGTCCAGGCCGTAGTGGTTCCGTCCGAAACCGCAACACGGAGGCATGTCCCATGCTCGATAAAGTGCAAGCCGTGCTGGACAAGGTCCGGCCCATGCTGCAGTGCAAAGGCTGCCCCATGTCCCAGATGACGCTGCGAAACGGCATCGAACGGATCATTCTCAAGGAAATCCCCGGAGTGAAGGGCGTCGAGGCCGTTCAGGAGTAAGGCATGCGCCTCCGGCGGCCGGGGGAAGGGGGAAGGGAACCTTTTGCAAAAGGTTCCCTTCCCCCTTCCCCCGGACCCCCATCCCCCAACCCTCCAAAACTCTTTGGGTCGCTGCGCGAGGGCTGGAGGAAAGCGGGAGGTCGCCGATGGGGATAGTTGAAATTTCGTTTAAGGTAATACCCGCCGCTCCCGCACGACCCGCGAAGCGGCGCTAAAAAGTTTTGGAGGGTCCAGGGAACCTTTTTCAAAAGGTTCCCTGGCCGCCGGAGGCATCCTACATGACCAAGATCGTTTCCCGTTTCGCGCCGAGCCCGACCGGGTTTCTGCATATCGGCGGTGCGCGTACCGCGTTGTTTTCCTGGCTGCTGGCCCGC